>JANNEZ010000472.1:0-11253 GCA_031379255.1 Rhodoferax sp.
CCGGCCGCGAGCCGCCCTTCTTCTTCCTGAAACCCGCTGACGCGGTAGTGGCCGTCAATGCCGGCGAAACAGCAACGGTGGCCTACCCTGTGTTGACCAAAGACTACCAGCATGAAATCGAAATGGTGGTGGCGATTGGCACGGGTGGCAAAAACATCAAGGCAGCCGACGCGCAAAAACACATCTACGGTTACGGCGTGGGCCTGGACATGACGCGCCGCGACCTGCAAGGCGAGCAGAAAAAACTGGGGCGCCCCTGGTGCATTGGCAAGGCATTTGACCAGTCCGCGCCGTGTGGTCCCATCACCCCCGCAGCACAGGCCGGCGACGTGGCGAACGCCGAGATTTACATCCAGGTCAACGGCAAGGACAAACAGCGCAGCAACCTTGCCAAGCTGATCTGGAACATCGGCGAGACGATTGAGCACATCAGCAACGCCTGGGAGTTAAAACCCGGCGATCTGATTTATTCCGGCACGCCCGAAGGTGTGGCCGCCGTGGTGGCGGGCGACACGATGTATGGCTTTGTGACGGGGCTCACGCCAATCACCGTCAAAGTGGGCTAGGCGTGGAATAAAGGTCGCGATTCAACAACCGTCTGGTGCCACCGCGCGGCCCGCGTGAAAGCCAGCGGCAAACGCTGGCAATAAAAACAACGCGAGGAGATAAACCATGAGACTTCTGGAAATCCTGGCCCGGTTTTGCGCCGTGCTGGCTGGCCTGATGCTGACCTTGATCACGTTGATGACTTGCGCCAGCCTGATTGGGCGCAACACCATCGGCTGGACGGTGCAAGGCGACTTTGAACTGACCGCCGTGGCAGCCGGTGCGGCGATTGCGCTCTTTATGCCTTTGTGCCAATTCAAGCGCGGCAACATCATCGTGGATTTTTTCACCGCCAAAGCCAGTGACGCCACCAACGCCCGGCTTGACCGCTTCGGCGCCCTGCTGATGGCGCTGATGATGGCGCTCCTGGCCTGGCGCAGCGTGATGGGTGGCCTGAATGCCTTCAACACCCGGTCCACCAGCATGATGATGGGGTTCCCGGATTGGGTCGTCTACGCCTTCATCGCTCCGCCTCTGGCGCTCACCGCCGTGATCGCGCTGGTTCAAACCTTCCGTGGCAACCCCGATGTGGGGCACGTCGGCACCGGAGCCGTTGAAACTGGAGCCGCTGCATGAGCCCGATCGCCCTGGCGCTGATGATCTTCGGCATCATGCTCTTGCTGATGGCCGTGCGTGTGCCCATTGCCGTGGCCATGTTTTTCGCCGGGTGTGTCGGGTACATCGGGCAGTCGGGCTGGATGCCGCTGTCCAACTACCTCAACAGCCTGGCCTTTGCGCGGTTTTCAAGTTATGACCTGTCGGTGATCCCGCTCTTTATCCTGATGGGCAACTTTGCCACCCAGGGCGGCATCTCCAAAGCCCTATTCGGTTTCGCCGCAGCCGTGATGGGCCGCTTCAAGGGCGGGCTGGCGATGGCGGCCGTGTTAGCGAGCGCCGCGTTTGGCTCAATCTGTGGCTCCTCGGTGGCCACGGCGGCGACCATTACCTCGGTCGCATTGCCGGAAATGCGCCGCCACGGTTATTCGGGCCGCTTGTCAACGGGCACGCTGGCGGCTGGCGGCACCCTGGGCATTCTGATTCCGCCCTCCGTGCCGTTGGTGATTTACGCCATCCTGGCCGAGCAAAACATCGCCAAGCTGTTTGCCGCAGCCATGGTGCCGGGCATCATCGCCATGCTGGGTTACATGATCGCCATCGGCATTTACGTGCGCCTGGTGCCCGGCCACGCCCCCGAGAAAGAAAACATCGAAAGGCTCAATCTGCAGACACTCACGGGTGTGTTGCCGATTGCAGCGGTGTTCACGATCGTGTTCGGCGGCATCTACGGCGGCTTCTTCACGCCCACCGAGGGCGCCGGCGTGGGTGCTGCGGCAACCTTTGTCGCGGCGCTGCTGAAGCGCGAGCTGACGATGGAGAAATTCAAGCAGTGTTTCTATGCCACCGCCGAAGGCTCGGCCATGATCTTCATGATCTTCATCGGCGCCGACGTGATGAATTCCTCGCTCGCGCTCACACAGGTGCCGGCGCAGCTGTCCAGCGTGGTTCTCAGCTGGGGACTGGCGCCGCTGATGGTGGTCAGCGCCATCCTGCTCTTTTACGTGGTGCTGGGCGCGGTGATGGATGAGCTGTCGATGATTCTGCTGACGATCCCGATCTTTTTCCCGATGGTGATGGGCCTGGATTTCGGCATGCCCAAGGGCGACGTGGCGATCTGGTTCGGCATCATGGTGCTGATGACGGTCGGTTTTGGCATGCTGGCGCCGCCCGTGGGACTGAACGTATATGTGGTCAACAACATGGCCCGGGATGTGCCGATTTCCGAGAGTTACAGGGGTGTGATGCCCTTTTTGATCAGCGACACCGTGCGCACCATCGTGTTGTTGCTGTTTCCGGCCATCACCCTGTGGCTGGTCAAGTTCGTCCGGTAAATTCGGGTTCATTCATTCAGGGTAATTCCGGTCATCCGACGCCCGACATTTCCGTTACCTTAAGAGGTTCGCCATCTTCGTTCCAAAACAGGAGTTTTTCCAAATGATCCAACGCCGCACCCTTCTCAAGACCACTGGCGCAGCCGTCGCGCTGGCTGCACCCGTTTTGGGCCGTGCTCAACAAGCCGTCACGCTCAAGTTCCACACCTTCATGGCGCCCATGTCCAACGTCTGGCTGAACATGCACAAGGCCTGGATGGACAAGGTTGAAAAGGAGTCGGGTGGCCGCATCAAGTTTGAGGGTTACCACTCCATGCAGTTGGGCGGCACACCCGCCCAGTTGTATGACCAGGTCAAAGACGGGGTGGTCGACATCACCTGGACGCTGCCTGGCAATTCCCCCGGCCGCTTCCCGCGGATCGAGGTGTTCGAGTTGCCCTTCATGATGAACAACGCCGAAGCGACCTCCAAAGCCTATTGGGAGTTCCTGCAGACGCAGGCGCCCGACGAGTTCAAGGAAACCCAGGTTCTGGCTGTCAACGTGCATGGGCCGGGCTTTTTCCACTCGCGCGACAAACAAATCAAGTCGGCGGCTGACCTCAAAGGCATGAAAGTGCGCGGCCCAACGCGCCAGGTCACCAAACTGCTCGGCTCACTCGGCGCAACGCCCGTTGGCATGGCCTTGCCGGCCATTACCGACGCCATCTCCAAGGGCACCATTGATGCCTGCGCGTTGCCGTGGGAAGTGGTGCCGTCAATCAAGGTGCAGGAGTTGACCAAATTCCACAGCGAGTTCCCGGCTGACAAGCCGGCGCTTTACACCACCACGTTTGTGATGTGCATGAACCTCGCCAAGTACAACTCGCTGGCTCCAGACTTGAAGAAAGTGATTGACGCCAATTCAGGCCTGGCCACCTCCGGATGGCTCGGCAAAATCCAGCAGGCCGGTGATCCAGCCGGACGAAAGTCGGCGGTTGACCTCAAAAACACGCTGTATACCTTCAGTGCCGCAGAGGCGGACCAATTTGTCAAACTCTCCAGCCAGGTGGACGACGAGTGGGTTGCCGATATGAACAAACGCAACTTTGACGGCAAAAAACTGCTTGAAACAGCGAAGGCGTTGATCACCAAGCACGGCAAAGCCTGATACCGTCTGCGGGTATGAAAAGGCTCCCCAGGGGGCCTTTTTTTTGCCCCTAAACTGTGGCGATGTTCAGAAGCCCGATCAAACACTGCAAAAACTGCGGCACGGCGGTGGTCTACCGCATCCCCGACGATGGCGACATCAAAGAGCGCGCAGTTTGCCCGAATTGCGTCACAGTCCACTACGAAAACCCGTTGAACGTGGTGGGCACTGTGCCTTATCTGGGCGACCGGGTCTTGCTGTGCAAACGCAATATTGAACCGCGTTTTGGCAAATGGACTTTGCCGGCCGGCTTCATGGAACTGGGAGAGACCTTGGCACAGGGCGCGGCGCGGGAAACCGATGAAGAAGCCGGCGCCAAATTCGAAATGGAAGGCCTGTTTTCAATTCTGAACGTGCCGCGGGTTGGCCAGGTGCACATGTTTTACCTGGCGCGCTTGACCAGTGAGGCGTTCGCGCCAGGATTCGAAGCCATCGAGGCGCGCCTGTTCACGGAAGCTGAAATCCCCTGGGAAGAAATTTCGTTTCGCACCGTCAAGGAAACCTTGCAGCGTTATTTTGCCGACCGCAACAAAGGTGAATTGACCCTTCACACCGTCGATATTCTCTGACGTTTCCCGACAGTGCCCGCCATGTTGCCCAGCTATGTCGTGCTTGACCTGGAGACCACCGGCGGCAGTGCCAGCGGTGACCGGGTTACGGAGATCGCTGCAGTCCGCTTCGACAATGGCTTCGAGACAAAACGCTGGAGCACCTTGGTCAATCCGGGTGTACCGATTCCCGGCTTCATCCAGGCTTTGACTGGCATTGATGATGTTATGGCCGCCGACGCGCCAAGTTTCAAGGCCGTGGCCGGCCACCTCCTGGCCCTGCTGGACGGTAGCGTGCTGGTGGCGCACAACGCCGGTTTTGACCACGGTTTCCTGCGCGGTGAATTCGCCCGCCTCGGCCACGAACTGCGTGTGCCAACACTGTGCACGGTGCGCCTGTCGCGCAGGTTGTATCCGGCGTTCAAAAGCCATGGGCTGGACGCCTTGATGCAACGGCACCATCTGCACACCGACGCGCGCCACCGGGCGATGGGTGACGTGGAGATGGTTTTGGCGTGGCTCGCGCAGGCCCGGCGTGACGCGGGCGAACAGCGCCTGCGCGAAACCGCCCTTGAATTGTTGCAGCCGCCGATGGGTCTGCCGGCGCAACTGGAAACCCAGGTTGAAGACCTGCCAGACGCGCCGGGTGTTTACATTTTCTACGGCGATGGGCCTGTGCCGCTCTTCATTGGCAGTGCCAGCCATGTGCGCCAGCGCGTGACCGCCCATTTGCAGTGGCCTGCCAAATCGGCTCGGGAACGCGGCATCGTGGCCAACACACGGCGCATCGAGTCGCGCGCGACGGCAGGAGAACTTGGCGCCTTGCTGTTGGCCAAGCGCCTGATCGCCGAATTTCAACCCATCTACGGGCGCAGCCGCGCCATGGCTGCTGTAGACCAACGGGCGCTGCACCCGTGGCCCCACACGGGCGCCGCCGGCCTGCGTGAACACGATGACGGCAGCGGCCGCAGCGAAATTCACGTCTTCCAGCGCTGGCGCCATGTGGCCAGTGTTCAGGACGACAGCGAATTGCAGGCGGTACTGGAAGACATGGCAGGCGCCGAAAACCCTTCAGCCTTTGACATCGACATCTACCGCCTGCTGGTCAAGCGCCTGCTGGGCCCAACGCGGGACGCGTCGAGCGTGGTCCTGTTTCGGCAGCCCGCGCGCGACGACACCGCATAATTGCGCCATGGCATCGAAATCCCTGAGTCTCGTGGGTCCTGTGCGCTCGGTTCGGGACAAGACTGCCCAGGCTATTCTCGAACTGGTGGTCAACGTGCCTGAAAGCCGGGAAGCCCCTGTCGGCAATCACGCCCATGCCACAGCGCGCAGCCAGGCCATCGCCCGCAGTGCCGCCCGACGGGCCAGCCTGCTGGCCGGTTCGATGGCGCTGCCACCCGGACCGCTCGGCTGGATCACGTTTCTGCCCGAACTGGTGGGCGTGTGGCGCCTGCAAGGCCAAATGGTGGCTGATATCGCCGCCGTTCATGGAAAAAGCGCCACACTCACCCGTGAACACCTGTTGTACTGCCTCTTCAAACACGTGTCTGCACAGGCTCTGCGCGACCTGGTGGTGCGCGTAGGCGAGCGTTTTCTGGTGCAAAAGGCCTCCGGCGCGCTGATGCATAACATCGCTCAAAAACTGGGCGTTCAGTTGACGCAAAAACTGGTGGGCAAGTCGGTATCGCGGTTTGTTCCGCTGCTCGGAGCGCTGGGCGTGGGCGCGTACGCCTATTTCGACACCACGCAGGTCGCCAAAACCGCGCAGGCGCTTTTTTCGGAAACTGTCGGCGGCGGCGATTGACGGCAAGTTTCCGTCGGACGGCACGTCACAAGGCCTGCAAGGCCGCTGCAAACCGATCCCGGTAAACCGGAAAATTGTGCAAGTCGTTGTGGCCTGCGCCCGGAACCAGTACCAATTCAGCTCCGTGCGCGATCACTTTCAGCATGGCGCTGTGGTTTGGCGCGATGAATGTGTCTGCCGCGCCGTGGAACAGCAACAAGGGACCGGTGATCTTGCCCACCAGCCGGTCGGTGCGAAGCGGGTAACGGATCAGGAATTCGGGAACCAGGGGATAAACCTCTGCGGTCAGCGCAACCAGGCTGCTGTAGGGCGACACCAGCACAGTCAGGTCGGGCGGGCGCTGCTGCGTGTCTTGCGCGAGGCCCGCCGCCAACCCGCTGCCCAGGGAGCGACCATAAACCACCACCTTGCGCCCGGCGTATTGCGGCGCGACCATGGCGTAGGCGGCACGAACGTCGGCGCGCAATTGTTCTTCACTGGTGACCTTCCCCGTGCTCTTGCCGTAACCCCGGTAGTCCATCATGAAGAGGTCGAAGTTGGCCTGGCGGTAAAAGTCGGTGTTGACGAACCAGGTGTTCAGGTTGCCTGCATTGCCGTGAAGGAAAAACACCAGACCCTTTGCGCCGTCGCGCTTGAGGTGAAGAGCGGAGAGTCTCGCACCGTCAACCGGAACGCTGACTTCACTGGTGTCTGGGGCCGTTGTCAACAAGGTGCTGGCCGCAAGCGTAACGGGCTTGAAGAGCAACCGCTCTTGGTTGAACCACAACCCTGCCCCTGCCAGCACGATGCACGCCATGAGGACCGATACGGCCCATACCGCCCGGTGAATAAACCGACCAGGTGCTTTGGGCCGTCGATGTAGTCGTGTCATGGCAACACAGGCAAATCGACGCGGACTTCAAGACCCGGCGACGCGTTGCGGATCGACAGACTGCCACCGTGCGCCAGGGCCACCAGCTTGCACAGGTACAGGCCAAGCCCGACGCCACCGGTGCTGCGCTGGCGCGACGCATCGGCGCGGAAAAAGGGTTCTGTCAAGTGCGGCAGTTGCGATTCGTCGACACCCGGGCCGTGATCCCGGATACACATCACCATTTGGCCGGATTCCACCCTGACGGAAACGTCACAGGGCAACCCGTCCGCCGGATTGAAGCGCAGGGCGTTGGCCATAAGGTTGCGCAGCAACAGGCGCATGCGTGTCGGATCCAGCGACTGGGCCGGCAGATCACGTGGCGCATCCACCCGCAATCGCCCGCCGGGCGACAAAGCCGTTGCCACTTCCTTCACCAGCGCCACCAGGTCGCAGTGTTCCAGGTTGAGGGCGGCATGCCGGCTGGCCAGACGCTCGGATTCCAGCAAATCAGTGATCAGGCGCGCCATTTCGGCCAGGTCCCGCAACAGCGCATCGCGCTGGATTTGGGTGGCGGGCGATTCCGGCAGCAACTCGGTGTTGAGCCTTGCACGGGTCAAGGGCGAGCGCAACTCGTGGCTGATGGCCAGCAACAAGGCCCGCTTGGCCTCCAGCATTTGGTGGATGTTGTCGCCCATGGTGTTGATTTGACGGGCCAGTTCACCCAGTTCGTCGCGCCCTTTGACGGTGATCGGCGTTGTGAAATCACCCAGGCCAAACCGCTTGGCGCCCGCGCCAATGTCCTCCAGCGGTTTGAGCAGGCGCCGCACGTAGAGGTAAGCGATCGCCGTGAGTGCAAGCAGGGCTGAGAGCGTGATCCAGCCCACCATGCCCGGGCCCCGGCGCCAGTTCAGATCGCCCAGGCCAAAGGTGACCAGATGCCCGTCGGCGGTGCGCCGCTGCAACAGGCGCCCGGCATCCGCGTCACGGCCAAATTCGCCACGCTGCCAGTGGCCATGATTAGGCCTGGGGTGGGTGTCCAGTTGCAGCACGGGGCCTTCAACACGCACGGAAACCGGCAGGCGCGCCACCAAAGCCTGAACTTTCGCAGGGTCTGGCGGTGAGCCAAGGTCTGCGGTCAGCCGGTCTACATAGTCAGCCAGCAGAGGCTTGACCGCGTCGCGCCAGCCCAAGGCCAACGCCTTTTGCATGCCATGCAGAAATGCCGCGCTCATGCCCAGAGCCAACAGCAGAAACAAGGCCACCAGGCGCCATTTGAGCGAGTGGCCGAAACGATGGCGCCACCGCTGGCGCGCGCGTAGCGTGGCCTGTACGTTCATTGCCGCCTGGCTCACGACCGCCCGATGGCCAGTGAATAACCGGCGTTGCGCAGGGTGCGGATGCAGTCGAGCGGCTCGAGTTTTTTGCGCAGGCGGCTCACCACGATGTCCACCGCGCGGGTGTACAGATCGGCCTCGTGGCCGCGCAGGTGGTTCAAGATGTCGTCGCGGCTGAACACCTTGCCCGGCGATTTGGCCAGCAGGCTGAGCAACGCATATTCGGTACCGGTCAGGTCGAGCAACTGGCCCTGGCGCGTCACGGCATGCGTGTCCAGATTGATCTGCAGGGCATCGAAATCCAGCCTGTGTGGCTCAGCGCTTGCACGGCGACGACGCAGCACCGTTTGCAGCCTCGCAACCAGCTCACGTGGCTCAAACGGCTTGGGCAGGTAGTCATCCGCGCCAAGCTCCAAGCCCACCACCCGATCCATCACGTCGCCCCGGGCGGTCAGCATGATGATCGGGATGTCACCAAAGCCACTGCCAGCGCCACCGCTTTTACGGATGGTGCGGCACAGCTCGAAGCCATCCATCTCGGGCAACATGACGTCCAGGATGGCAGCGTCAAAACCGCCTTTGTCGAGTTTGGCCAAACCAGTGCTGGGCCGGTGGGCCAGCTCCAGCGTCAGATCGAACCGCCGAAAATACTCGGCCAGGGGTGGACCGAGTTGTTCGTCATCGTCAATCAGCAGTACCGTGGGCATGGGCCTGATTGTCGCCATAGTTGCCCTAATGTTGCCTGATGGACAAGTGGATGAAAGTCACCGTCACCACGGGTCACGGTGGTGGGCCAGCCACAGCCCTGCCAGCAGCAACCCCAGGGCGACAGAAAAAGACACCAAGTTGGCGTCAAGGCCCCACAGGGATGGCACACCACCCGCATCAGCCAGTGCGCCGCCGTACAACCTGGCCGTGACGGCACTGCCATAAAACCCACTCAAAGTGATAAACCCCAGCCCACCTGCGAGGCGCAACCGCCACACCGGTGCCTGGCCTTCGGGTTCAGACCTGCTCCAAATGAGAAATAGGGCCAATCCCGCCGTACCCGCCAGTTGCGCCACCAGCCACACCATGTGAAACCGCGCGTGTGCGGGCCAATCCGGGTGAAATACGTGGGTTTCGGTCAAATCCACAAGCACAGGAACCGCGCCGTACATCAGCGTCGCGATACTCATCAGGCAACGTCCCAACCAGGCCCAGCCGTCAGACAAGCCGCCTTTGGGCGCGTCGAACCGGCTCGCTGGCTGCGGCATGGACCGATCGTACGATGTCTTCGAATCAGCCACCCCAGCGACGGCGGTGGTTCATCAGATCGCGGATCTGCTGCTGCTGCGCAGGATTCAGATTGTCAAAAAAATCGGCGGCGGCGGCCAGAACCTCCGGGCTTTTGCTCCGGATTGCGCCGGTTTTCTCTTCGATCAAGGCCTGGGCTTTGGTTTTGTCAAGTTTGTCGCTGGCCACCAGCGCCTGCAACTCAGCGCGCGGGTCTTTGCTGGCTCCCATCAAGGCAGCGCGCTGCTCCTGCAATTTGCCCGCCAGTACATTCAAGCGCTGTTTTTGCGCGTCGTTGAGGTCCAGCTTTTTGCCGGCGTAGTCGATCATCTTCGCCTGGTGCTGGACATGATCGCCTGCTCCGCCGTGCCCCCACCCGTGCTGGCGGCTTGAGCATGCGCTCAAACCGCTGAAAAGCACACCCGCGCCAAATACGCCAAGCAGCGTTCTTTTAAGCCAAAGTTTCATGAGATTCCCGTAGAGGAGTTGTTGAACAGGCCTTGATGTTGCCTGCCAACACGCGGGAAATCTTCTCTGGACAGTCTCGGTTTGTTTCGGTTTATGTCAAATTCCGCCGACGCGTCAATAATATATCCGGCCCGGCGCGCCACCGCCAGCGGCAATCACGTCGCCGTTGATCGCAATCGCCTTGGGCGAACAAAGAAAAGCCACCACGTAGGCCACTTCAGAGGCGTCGACCAAATGCTGGATCGAGTTGCCATCGGCCATTTGTTTCTCCACTGCCTCGGCGGAAATGCCCAATGAAGCCGCCCGCTGCGCAATCAGCGGCACAGTGCGTTCAGTGCGGGTCAGCCCGGGGTGCACCACGTTCACGTTGATGCCAAACGGACCTAATTCGTCGGCCAGGTTTTTTGTCAGCGCAGCGACCGACACGTTGCGCATGCTGCCCACGGCATTGCCGGTTTGCCGTGCCGCCAGACCGCTGATGTTGACAATGCGCCCCCAGCGTTTGGCCTGCATGCCGTCCACCACGGCCTTGGCCACTCGGACATAACCCATGACTTTGGTGTCCATCTCGGCGTGGTAAAAATCGCCTGTGATTTGGGCGAGTTTCGGTGGCGCGGCAAAACCTGCGGGTTCGGCCGCCGCGTTGACCAAAATATCGATGGTGCCGCCCAAACGCAACACCGCCTCGGCCACAGCCGCGTTGACTTGATCGCCGTTACGGGTGTCGGCCGACACGCCAAACACCTTGCGCCCGGTGAGGCCTGCGATTTCCGCTGCCGCCAGGGTGAGCGCATCGACATCGCGGGCCAACAACGCCACGTCGGCGCCCTCTTCGGCCAATGCTTTGGCGACGGCCTTGCCGATGCCCCTGCTACCGCCAGTGACGAGCGCGCGTTTGCCCTTGAGTTGAAGATCCATGCTGTGCCTTTGCTGCGGTGGTGTGGGTTCGATTTAGCCAATGAAAAAGCCTTCAAGAGTTTAGTCTTGAAGGCTTGCGGAACTGTTCGAGCGGAAGCTTATTGGTCGGTGTGAAAGGATTCGAACCTTCGACCCCTTGCACCCCATGCAAGTGCGCTACCAGGCTGCGCCACACACCGAATTTCAAGTTGAAATTATAACCGCAGGCGGTGGCGGTTCAGTCCTCTCCTGGCCAGGCCCCGGCCACCCATCGGCTTGCAATTGGCCGCTTTCAATGCGCCGTGGTCAGCAGCTCGCGGATTTCAAAGAGCTCACGGCGCACCTGCATGAGCTGCTCAACATCAACCGAAACCGGCTCATAAACCTGGC
>JANNEZ010000473.1:0-12037 GCA_031379255.1 Rhodoferax sp.
CAATATGGTATTGCTCACCGTACATGCCATAGATGACCGCCATTTGAATGCGGGCACCCCGTGGGTCACCGTTGAGCGCCAGCGCCTGAGCATAACGAAATCGAACGGCACCATACGCGAATCTGGACGAAACAGTGCGAAGCGTCTCAAGGTCGCTCGCGCTCATCCCCGGATTGGCTTTCATTCGAGCCGCGCTGAGCATTGCCCCCATGTGGGACAGCATCCAAACCTGAGGGGCTTCGTATTCAGCAGATGTTTGGCCAATCTTGAGGTTTTCGAAACGCATCACCTGAAAGTCCTCTTCAACGAGCAGGTACTCATACACCACATAGCTGCCAACTCCCGCCCACAGGATGACAATCGGCAAAACCACTTTCAGGTAGATCGAAATGAGCTTCGCCCCGTTGTGACCAGCCTCCACCACACCAACAAACAGGCCGGCAGCAACCAGGAAATAGGAGTAAGCGAACGGGTATTCAACCATGCTGTGCACCGCAAATGGCAGCAGCGCCGCCATCGCAAATACGGCATTTCGAGTCGTGCACATCCAAATGCGCGACAAAAACCACCAGGCAATCACGCCGATGAGAAGCAATCCCATCGGTAGTCCATTCCAAGCTAGCATGTCCAATACAAAACTGTGCGCGTTGGTATAGGTTATGGAATAGGGATAAGCCATGGCCCCCGCAGCCTGTGCGCTCGGCGTTTGATTCCAACCGTAGCCGAACCACGGCGATAGCCCAACGGCATGAGCGATTTGTTTCCACATCATCAACCGGTGCCCAACTGCCTCTGGCCGGGAAAAATTGCTGTTGTCGCTCAACATCAGTATCTCGCTGACCGACGGAAGTGCGATGGTGCCGACGACGTACAGTAAAACCCAAATCACAACGGGTTGCCAACCCAGCCGAGTCTGTAGTTGCCTTTTCTTCCAGAGTAAGAAACCTGCGACAAAGAAAAGGCCCAGCATGCCGGCCCTTGAATACGCCATCACCAACGCTAACGTCATGAAACAGATACCCAAACCGAACGCAAACCGGCCAATCACTCCACGTTCGTACACCCACGCGAATGCCACCATGCCCATCAGCAACAGTGTGGCGAACTGATTGGCCTGGCCCAAGTTGCCCATGGCTCGCTCACCCAAGTCGCTATGCAATACATACATTCCCAGGGGCCCTGACACCCCGAACCATTGTGCGATGCCAATTCCTGCCGAAACAATCGCGGCAGCAGCCAGTGCAAACATCAGTGCTTCGACTCCGAGCCTGTTGTTTGATGAGCCGACATCGGCCATCTGGAATCCAGCCCACACCGCTGCGGCTGTCGCACACAGATAAAGCGACACAATCAGCGCGTCACCCGCGAAAAGGCTGATTCCCAGAACGAACTGAAACCAGGGAAGCAAGGCTGCCAACAAAATCCAGAAGCAGATTTTGGGAGCGTTCAGAACCGAATTCGACCGGGCCAACAAACCCAAAACAAGAATCAAGGCGCCTGCAACCGCCAAGCTTTCAGCGTGGAAATTCACCCAGGGGCGATAGTGGTCATAGGCGAGCCAACTCAACGAAAAGCAGACCAAGCCGAAAAATTGGAGGCGCAATGCAAGCATAAAAAAAAGCGGCCGAAGCCGCTTTTTCAATCAATTCAAAATCAAGTTGCGCGGCAAGAACCGGGCAAGAATTTGGCGGGCAGTGTGCCAGGCCCGCAAACCCACGAATTGACCGTTGTGCCCAAATCCGGCTGCAAACAAAGTGCAAACGTCGAGACCGCTGCATTGCATGGAGCCAGCCTGATGGTGCCCGTGGCTTCAGTGCTCACATTTTGAACCGTTACAGTAACCAAGCCACCCAATGTCACACCCGGATTGGACGCCGCTGTGGTAATGGACGCAACGTACTTGGTGCCCGAACCGGCACTCACTTCGCAACCCCATCCGCCAGCAGCAATAACTGCGCCCGAAGCCGATGACTGAATGGCTTCGGTGATGCCAGTACGGCAAGAAGAACCCGCCAATATCGCTTCAGACACCTTGGCGCGCGCTGTGTAATCTTGATAGGCCGGCAAAGCCACCGCAGCCAAAATACCGATGATCGCGACGACGATCATCAACTCGATCAGGGTAAAACCCTTTTGCATGGAACGCTTCATTGAAAACTCCTTGGTTAAGACAATTGAAAGACTGACGGTTTAATTAAGCAATCGTCGTGCCAATTGAAAACTGACTCAAACTAGAGGGGAATCAAAAAAAACTGGACTAGTTTGTTAAATTGATTGCAATTTGCGAAAAAGAGGGTCGTTTTTGTCAGTTGGCCGACAATTTTTGTCACTTAATACAGACCTGCCGAACCATTTTCAAGTCGGTCAGGCCCATCATGATTTTCTCCATGCCGTCCATTTTCAGGGTTCGCATGCCGCCTTCAACAGCGGCGGCAAAGATTTCGGCGACACGGGCGCGCTCCTGGATAAGTTTCTTGATGCCATCGTCGGCAATCAGCAGCTCATGCAGGCCAATTCGGCCTTTGTAGCCGGTCTTGTTGCATTTGTCGCACCCGACGGACCGGTAGAACTTGAGCTGGCCATCGGCTCCATAGGTTTCAACCCAGCTGTCGATGAGTTTTTGTACTTCACCGTCGTAGTCCTCTTTCCAGGCTCTGGAGTGGCGCAGTTCTTCAGCATATTCGGTCACGAATTTCTTCAACTCAGAGCCGTTGGGCGCGTAAGACTCCTTACAGTCACACAACTTCTTGGCCAGGCGCTGCGCCAGGATTCCCAACAGGGCATCGGCAAAATTGAAGGGGTCCATACCCATATCCAACAACCGCGTGATGGATTCCGGCGCGGAGTTGGTGTGCAGCGTGGAAAACACCAGGTGACCGGTGAGGGACGCCTCCACGCCCATGGCTACGGTCTCCTTGTCGCGCGACTCACCCACCATGATGATGTCTGGGTCGGCCCGCTAAAAGGCGCGCATCACCTAGGCGATGTAAATGCCCGCCTTTCTGTTGATCTGTACATGGCGCAGCCCTTTTTGCGTGTTCTCTACCGGGTCTTCTGCCGTCCAGATTTTGGTGTCTGGCTTGTTCAGATGTTTGAGAATCGAATGCAATGTGGTGGTTTTGCCTGAGCCAGTCGGCCCACAAACGTAAAAGAGGCCATACGGCTTTTCTACGGTGCTGATCACCCGGTCTTTGTTGTGGGGCGTGAGGCCAAGTTTGTCCAGTGGAATTGGCTCGCCTGCGGCCAGAATCCGCATCACCACGTCTTCCACACCGCCGGCCGAGGGGATGGTGGCGACCCGCAATTCGATATCAATCGGGCCGTATTTCTTAAACTTGATTTTGCCGTCTTGCGGTTTGCGCCGCTCGGAAATATCCAGGTCGCACATGATTTTCAAACGTGTCACCATGGCTTGCCGGAAATGGGAGGGCACTTCAATGTAGGGCATCAGGCTGCCATCAATGCGGAACCGGATGCCGGTTTTGAACTTGCCGGGCATGGGCTCAATATGAATGTCCGATACCTTCTGGTGATAAGCGTCAATGATGACCTTATTGACGAATTTCACCAGTTCGTTGTCTGCCGCAGCTGACTCCAGCGAGTCGTCTCCACTTCCATCGTCAATTGGGCCGCCGTCCATGTCGGCAAGCAAATCATCGATGGATCCGCCATCTGCGCCCGCTCCAAAAATCTGGTCGAGTGTTTGCTGGAATTCTGTCTGGGTCGTCACCCGGTAGGTGAATTTGCTGAATTTTGAGAATACCTGCGGCACGATTCGCGAGCCGCGAACGGCTTCCGGGTCGACGCACATCACGACCAAACCCTCAGGCGAATCTTCAAGGGGGAACCAGCCTTCGCCTTGCACGAAGTCCCGCTTCAGAGAGCCATGAAGCTGCTCAGACCGGATGCGCCCGGCGTTAAACGGCTCATAGGGCACACCAAAAAACTTGGCCAGTGAAGGTCCAATTTGAGACGGCTTGACCTTGAACTTGGATATCAATACCTGCTCGACACCAACGCCCTCTGCTCTGGCCTCCTCAATACACTGCTGCAATTCGGGCTTGGTAATTACGCCGTCTGCAATCAACACATCGAATTTGGTTGCAACCCTGCGTTGGTTGTCTTCCGCTTTCTGCACCCGCTGGCGAATGGCTGTGCCCAGCGTTTTGCACAATTGCGATACACCTTCGATCTCAATTTCGCTGAAGGGCTGGTTGCTCTTGTTGTTGATGACCTGCAAAACGCCGTGAAGGGTCTCGCCTTCCATGATGGGCGCCACCAGCATTTCACGGGTTCGATAGCCAGACCGTTTGTCAACCTCCTTCAGGAAAGTCAACGCGGGGTGGATCTGCCTGAGCGCCGCCTCATCGTATACGTCAGCCAGATTAATTAACGTTTTGCTAAACGCGCAGTAGCCCGCCAGACTTTGGGGTGAAATCGGCAACTTGAGGTCGCGGCTGCTGTTGAGACCCGTCTTGATCTTGGAGATGATTGCAGAGCGATCATCGTTTACAGCATATAGCGTCAGCCGATCCGCGTTGAAGAGCTTGCAGATGTCCTGGCTTGCCTCCAGCATGATCTGGTCCAGGTTGTCGGTTTCGTGGATCCGTGCAGTAACTTGTTGAAGCTGCCGGTAAAACAACGCTTCAAACGTCGTTCCCCGGTTCTCAGCCGGCAGCTTTTGTGACTCCACGAAGGCCTGGTCTTTGGGCTTTTTTAACATTTCCGGCTTTAAAACTGCGCTCATAGAGTGAACTCCTGTCCGGCATGCAACCAGCGGATGTCGTGACTTACATTCGGTCCGTTTACAGCTGTTTCGTCAAACTTCTGGATTTCCGCCATGATCAACGCCGTTTCCGCCGGTTTTGTGTGCGTGATGTAAATAGGGTACTTCTTTTCGGGAGGAATATTGTCCAGCTCGTCAGCCAACACGCCCGGGGAGAGATGCAAACTCAATTTGGCGAGATCCTTCTCGCGATTGCTGAAGGCTGTTTCAATAACCAACATCGCCACGTTCAGTTCGTTGATCCGCTTCCAAAACGCCGGATTTTGCTCAGTGTCTCCCGTAAAAACCCAGCATCCAGTGCCGGCCGTTACGGCATACCCGACAGCCGGCACGGTATGAATCGCCGGTAACGCCTCGATCAGCTTGCCCCGAAGTTGCATAGCCTGGCCAGTGACGATTTCGTGGAAGGAGATGAACGGCGCATCCGGGCTCGGAATCCGGCTGAAATCTGGCCAGATGACGTCGTTGAATATGTGCGCGCGCAAAGCAGCAATGGTTCCGGCGAGCGCAAATATTTGCAGAGGGGTTGTCCTGCGCGCGGCAACTGCGTCGACCATTAGAGGCAATGCCGCCACGTGGTCAAGATGCGAATGTGTAAGAAATACCTGGTCAATGCCGCGCATCTCGTCGAGCGTTAAATCGCCAACACCCGTACCTGCGTCAATCAACACATCTCCGTCAATCAGAAAAGACGTGGTGCGGCAGTCTTTGGCTATAGCGCCTGAGCAGCCCAACACACGTACTTTCATTGCGTGTCCTTATTTGGTTTCGAAATTTGTCGCACCGTCCCATTCAGGGTCGAATGGCAACATTCTCATTGAGGCTACACGGTCTGAATAGAGTTGGTAAAGGTATTTTTTTGCGTTTGCACGCATTAAGTTGATCAACAACACGTCAGATTGGTCCCAATCCTGGGTTCTGTACGCCTTCACAAAAGATCCCCATGTCTTGAGCTCCCTGGCCGCCTCGGCCGACAAATTTGCGACCAGGCCCAGCGGGTGGTAGATCGCGATGGCCTGGTCCTTACCCTTTACGCGAACTTTGTCGAGCTCCTCCCAGGCGAATTCTGGCACCTGTTGCCGGGTCGACTCACTGACGACAATCTCCACCCCGTAAAACTTGGATAAACCCTCGAGCCTGGATCCGAGGTTTACAGCGTCACCAATAACCGTGTAACTCCGGCGGATATTGGACCCCATATCGCCGACACACATGCTGCCCGTGTTGAGCCCAATGCCAATGCCAATCTCAGGAATGCCTTTGGCGCGATGCTCCTTGTTGATTTCCTGGATTGCTTTGGACATTTCCATCGCCGCCTCGACCGCCAGCCGCGCGTGGTCGGCAGTTTCAACCGGCGCACCCCAGAACGCCATCACACAATCACCCATATATTTGTCAATGGTCCCGCGGTTCGCACGAATGTGTCCTGTCAACCGACTGAACACGTCATTTAGCAAGGCCTGCAACCGAACGGGCTCCATCTTCTCCGACATTTTCGTGAAACCGCGCATGTCACAAAACATGACTGTCAATTCCTTATTGCTGGCCTTCATGCTGTAACTGTCGGGGTCTTTAACCATCTCATCGACCAGTTCTGGGGGTACATACGTGCCAAAAAGGTTGGCCAATTCGCGTTTTGAACGGCTTTCAACGAAATAGCCGTAACTCATATTCAACGCAAAAGCGGCTGTCGCCATGGCCAATGCGCCAGCCAGGGGCAACACCAGCCCCAAAGACTGGTAAAGCGCGAAATTCAATACAAAAAGAGTTGCCAGAACTCCTGCGCTCAGCATCACAGCACGGGAAGCGCTCAACAGCGGCAAGGTAACAGCCAGTATGAGCCCGGACAATACCAGCATGAGCACGTCATATCCAACCGCATAGTCTGGCCGAACCAGCACCTTGCCGTCCAGCAGCCCCGAAATTACGTTCGCATGTGTTTCAACGCCCGGATAGGTTTCACCAACAGGCGTAACTCGCAGGTCAATCAACCCTGGCGCTGTGGTCCCAACCAATATGATTTTGTTTTTAAGGGTTCCAGCTGGAATTCTTTTTGCCAGAATATCGGCGGCTGAAATGTACTTGAATGCACCGCCCGCCGGACCTCCAAGCGCCCGGAAAGGCACCAACGTCGACACACGGTCATCCACTGGAATGGCATAGGTTCGTTTGTCAGGCAGAGTCAACTGAATGCTTTCAAGCCCCTGGTAGTTTTTGCTCAAAAATCGATCCCGCGGATACCCGGGGGAAACGGTCGGCAGTCCAATCAGCATGCGGAACATTGCCAACGACAGCGATTCGTAGTACTGACCCTTGAATTCCCCAATCAGGGGCAAGGATCGCACGACGCCGTCAGTCTCCGTGATTGAGTTGAAGAAACCAGCCATTGGCGCGGCTTTGCTGATCGTTTCAATATTCGAACCGAAGCCATTCCATGATGTGAACCGTATCGAACGTCCTTGAAAAGTGGCGCCTGCCATGACCGGGCCGGGCAATGAGCCTGACATTCGACCGTCACGGTCACTGGTCAGGTAATAGCCCAAAACCACCGGCCGCTTCTCCAACGATTTGGCAAATGCCGCGTCGTAGTCAAGGATCCCTTGAAGGCTTTGCAGCTTTTCGGCAAAGCCTGGCTGGTCCCTCAGTTCATTTCTCGCCAGCTCTTTGAGCCGTTGCAAGCCCGAACTCTCATCGGCTTCGGCAAAGACGACGTCAAACCCAAGCAGACTGACATTCTGCACATCGAACAGCTCGCGGGTCAGGTCAGCCATGCGGTTGCGGCCCCAAGGCCACCGACCAACCTCTGCAAGGCTTTTCTCGTCAATGTCGACAATAACTATTCGTTCGTCAAGGGTTCCTGGCATCGTGGCGCGCAGGCGCGTGTCATAGATGATGTCGTCCAGCCGCTGTATAAAACCAATGTTGACCAGTCCGACCGCATGAAGCAGCGCTACCAGCAAGGGCAATAGTGTTACCAATATGCGAGGCCAATGCTTCAACAGCAATTCCATGAGTTTCCCTGGTAACTGGAACGTGGAAGCCCCGACGGTCAGTCGGCTCGGGCAGTCAGGTCAGAATAAACTGCATTTGAGTGCCGGCAAGCTCAATCAAATCGCCATTTTTGAGAGAGACAGGATCAACGCCAATCGGCGCGCCGTTCAAAGACGGGTTGCCCGCCCCTTCTACATGATGAACCACAAACCCATGGCTGCGTTTGGTAATGGCCGCCACAGCCACACCTGGTTTGCCAATCGTGGTAACGACTTTGGTTAAGGGCACTTCTCGGCCTGACGCAGCGCCAGACAGCACCTTGATGGCCGCCCGAGCGCCAAAAACCGAGTCGGGCCCGCTTCGCGGAGCTGTCTGCGCAATTGGAGGCGGCGCAGCGTGCGCACCCGCAAGGGCGCCTGCCTGGCTGGGTCTGAACATTTGCGTTTTCTCATAGCCATGTTCGGCGGTTTCATTGACAAATTTAATCTTGTATTTGCCGACTTCAATGACGTCTGAATTCTGCAGCAGTTGTTTTTTGATGGCCTTGCCATTGACATAACTGCCGTTGGTGCTGTTTAGATCTTCAATATGGACTTCATTGCCATTCATTTGAAGAACGGCATGTTCACCGCTGACCGCCAGGTTGTCGATGACGATATCGTTGTAAGGGCGCCGCCCAAGCGTCGTCCTGTCCTTGGTCAACTGGACTTCCTTGATCACCACCCCGTCTATCGACACGATCATTTTCGGCATGACCGACTCCTGTTCCTGAAATTTGTAATTGGAAAAACTGACTTATTGGCTATTTGCCCAACAACCTGGAAATCAAACCTCTCTTTTCGCTGCCGCCTTCTGCCTGAACCAACAATACCGAGATGTTATCGCGTCCGCCATGGTCATTTGCGGCGGCCACCAATTGCTCAACAATTTGGTCCATGGGCTGTTGTCCCTGAAGTATGCTGCCGATCTCCGGGTCTTCCACCATGTCCGACAGGCCATCTGAACACATTACGTAGACGTCGCCAGCTTCCACATCATATTCGTTGAGTTCCAGCATGACCGTATCATCCACGCCCAAGGCGCGGGTGACCAGATTTTTGTAGGTCGAAGTCGCCGCTTGCTCCACAGTCAGCAAGCCGGCGTCAATTTGCTCCTGCAACAGCGAATGGTCCCGGGTAATTTGAGTAAGCTCACCACTGCGCAAGCGGTAACAACGTGAGTCGCCAATGTGCCCCAACATCAATTTGGCCCCTTGGAATACACCCACAACAAGCGTGGTTCCCATGCCCGAATATTGGGCGTTGGAACTAGCCGCGTTGTAAATCGACCGGTTGGCATTTTCCACGCAAATTTCGAGGGCGCGACGGATTTCCTTTATTTTCGCGTGTTTGCCGGCTTCAGCCAGCCACCGGGTCATTTCCGATTTGATGAATGCCGTCGCCATGCCGCTGGCAATTTCGCCCGCGTTGTAGCCACCCATCCCGTCTGCCAGTATGGCCAGGTGCGCAGCTTCATCAACGGCAACAGAATCTTCGTTATTTTCCCTGGCGCGGCCCGGATCAGTTTTAGTGAAGAACGTATAAATCATTGTTGGTGTAATTTTGTCTCAGGCTCAACGCTCGTCGAGTTGCCAGGTCATATTTCGATATCGCTCGCTCCGGGTTTCGACATGGGAGGCGCAGCGTGGATCACGGTTTTTGCAAATTCTGCCGGCGGTTGAACCGTCTGTTGGGTTGCGCCAGACGTTGATCGCGATTGCACAAGGGTCTTTTCAAACTGGGCAGCCGACGTCGCAGAAGCCGTGGTTCCGCTCGAAATGGAAGGCTCCATTTCACCTTGAATCGTAGCCATCACGTCCCGAAGATCAGCCGCAAATTGATCGCCGTTCTGATACCGGGTCTCAGGCCGCTTGCTAAGGCTCAACGCAACCACATTGGCAAGATTCTCAGGCAGATCCGGGCGGATCGCCCGGATATCAGTGGCTTCTTCGCTCGCTATTTTGTACATCAGTTCTGCCATAGAGTCACCCCGGAAAGGCAGCACACCAGCCAACATTTGAAACAACATGACGCCCAGCGAATAGAGGTCGGACCGGCCATCCACCTTTTTGCCGGCCAATTGCTCTGGCGACATGAAGCTCGGCGTCCCCAACACCAAGCCAGTTTTTGTTTTGCTTGAATCCGTGATTCGGGCAATACCGAAGTCCGTAACCTTGACGGTGTCAGTCGCAAACTCGTACATGATATTGGCGGGCTTGATATCCCTGTGCACTACATTTTGTTTGTGTGCGTAGGCTAGGGCTTCAGCCACCCGGGCAATGATCGACAGCACTCGCCTCACAGGTAACAACTGGCCTTCCTTGCAGGCGTCGACCAAATCTTTGCCTTTGAGGAACTCCATCGCAATATAGGCCAGGTCATGCTCTTCGCCTGCGTCAAAAATCGTCACGATATTCTGATGCTGCAACCGGCCTGCCGTTTCTGCTTCACGGAAAAAGCGCTCACGCGCGTCAACCAGGTCATCCCCTTCAAACTCCTGACTCAAGGCCATGGTCTTGATGGCCACCACCCGGCCAATTTTGGGATCCTTGCCCAAATACACCACGCCCATAGCGCCCTTGCCCAATTCCTTGTCCACCTGGTATCGGCCCAGCATTGGCTTCTCGACGGCACCACCATCAAGCAGCATGGTGCCGCCCGGGTGTGAGCCGCCACCGCCAAGGATGACGGTTTCAGACAGGTTTTTGGCCCGTGCCAGTTTGGATTTGACATCCTTGTAGTTTGGGTTGAAGGCGGCCATGTGCTCGTAAACAGCCTCGGCCTTGTTGAACTGGCGCTTGCGCTCAAAATCAAGCGCCAGGCTGTACAAATTGCCCATTACCGCCTCAGCCATGGGCACGCGGCGGAAACGGTCGAATGCAGCATCGAGCTGGCCCTGCCCCTGTAGCGCCAAGCCCATCATCCGGCTGGTTTCAGCCGATTCTTCGTCAGACTTGATCTTGCCCGCCTCGGTCATCAGGAAACGCTTGGTGGTCAACGCAAGATGGCCCAACACCAAAAGGGCGGCTGGAAACACCAATTGGAGCCATGTCGCTGCTCCTGCCAAGAGCCCAAATTCGAGTCCCAACAACGACGCAAACAACACCAGCGTAACTATGGCGGCAGCGCCTGCTGACAAGCGCGGCAGCGCCAACACGATGTAAGCCGCGATAACCAGAAACGCCGCAAACATTGCCCACGCGCCCCAGCCCGGCTGCACGATGAAATGCTCACTCAGAATGCTGGAAGTGATATGGGCGATGGTTTCCGCTGGCGACAGGCCAGGATTGCCCGGCACCGGAAAGAGTGTGCCAACACCGGCGGCCGTCGCCCCGATCACCACAATCTTGTCGGCGTATTTGGAGGCGGGAATCTTGCCATTGAGCACATCGAAAAAAGAATCTGTCGTAAACGCGGGGCGACCGTCTTTGCCTTTGTAAAACTGCGGCAGCATCAGCGCCGACTCGTCCGTCCGGACCCGGAGTTTGCCGATTTGCACCGACTCGCCGGTGTTGAGTTTGACGTCCCCGGGCGTCAGGTTGAGGCTCTTGATCGAGGCCAGCAAAGCCAGCGATGGCACGGCGCTGCCGTAAAAATTGACCAGCAGCGGCTCCTTGCGAACCGCTCCGTCAATATCCTGCATTTGGTTGAGGTGGCCAATGCCTGCGGCGGCCGAGCCGATGCCTTCAACCGGCTGTTGCCCTTTCGCGGCCGGCCAGGAATACCCTTTGTTTTCGTCGAGGGTGCTTTTCAGCGCATAGGCGGGCAGCGGATTGTCTGGCTTGCCTTGTGGTTCACCCAACACGAATACGGAAGGAATAAGCACGTTGCCAGCGCGCGCCATGCTGCTGGCCAATATGGCATCCGAATCCAGCGCCAATTCGGCCTCGCTGATGATTTTCTCAAGCTTTTCATTGGTAGACGCTTGCGCGCTGCTGGCATCTGAGGGTGGCGCACCAGCCGGTTTTGTCAACAATCGACGCATTTGGCGAATGAAATCCAGGCCACGATCGACTTGGGGTTCAAAAAAGAAAACCGTGTGAACGATGGTTTTAGCCTTGGCCGCCGCCAGTTGATCGATCAATTTGGCGTGAACATCGCGCGGCCAAGGCCATCGTCCGATGTTGGCGACGCTCTGGTCGTCAATGGCAATAACGGCTATGCGATCCGATGGCTGGCGATTGCTGCTGGTGCTGGCGAAATCATAGAAACGGCGCTCCAG
>JANNEZ010000476.1:0-3844 GCA_031379255.1 Rhodoferax sp.
GCGGCCGCGACGGGCGTGGCTGCCCGCGTAGCCGTCACTGGCCGGGTCTGTCTTGAGAAGGTCGAATTGCAGCATTCAGGTGGGGAACGAAGCGCCGGTCACGCTTTTTCTTTCACAAAATATTTCACGCCGGGCAAGCCATCAAAATGCGCGTCTTGCGTCCACAAAACGGCATTGTGTGTCTGGGCAGTGGCGTAAATCAGGCTATCGGCCAACGGCAGACCCATCGTGGCGGCTTGGAGGGCGAGGCCGATTTGGATGTCAATCACCTGGCCGCGCCGCATGTAGGCTACGCCTTCGCTGGCGCGGTGGCTGCCGAACTCGCGTTGGGCGACTTTGAACACTTCATAGATCGTGATGACTGGAACGATCAGCGTTGCCGGGTCAGAGGCGGCGTCAGCGAACAGGTCGGCGCGCGCGGTGCCTGCGAAAAATTCCAGCCAGCAGGAGGAATCCAACACCAGCGGCCCCGGCGCCGGGGCCTTGCGAGCGTTGGTCATCAGAATCGGTCCGGCTCGCTGGGGATGTCGGTGGAACTCAAGCCTTTGAAGAGTCCGCGGTAATAACTGGCCGGATGGTAAGGAATCAATTGCGCAACGCCGTCCACCTCGACCCAGGTGAGTTTGGCGCCTGGCTTGAGCTTGAGCGACGCGCGCAGCGACGCAGGCACCACGACCTGGTATTTGCTGGACAGCGTGACGGTGTTGTCGGTGGATTTCATATCGATCAGTATATCGCTTTACCGAGCATATGTCGATAGAAAAAATGGGGCCAAAGCCCCAGTCCGAGTGGCAAGCAGAAGCCCTATTTCATCGCATCCAGTCCGGCCTTGGCCACCACGCCGTCTTGCTCGCCGCTACCCCCCGAGACGCCGATGCCGCCTTCGATGGGGCTGGCGCCGCGCAGGCCCAAAATGCGCACGCCCGCGCCACCGGCTGCGACGATGTCCTGGAACACCTTAGTCGGGCGGCGGAACTGCGCGGCTGACACGGCCTTGTCCTGCGCCACGGCAACACTGCCGGTCTGGGTGTTGTCCATGCGATCAAACGCGACCAACTGCCCGGCGTTGTCCACCACGGCAATCGCCATGGGCCGGAACGCGAAAGTACATGGAGGTCTCCGTTGAAAATTGACGAAAAACAAGAGCGGGGCGGGTCAAACCCCAGCGATGGACATTGTTCCGCCGGCAAGGTTCCCGCTGCAAGGGGTGGGAATCAGTTTTTACGCCACAGCAGCATGGCGTCGCCGTAGCTGAAAAAACGGTAATTTTGGGCAATCGCGTGCGCATACAACGCGCGGATAAGCTCAAAACCGGCAAAGGCGCTGACCAGCATCATCAGCGTTGACTTTGGCAGATGGAAATTGGTGATGAGGCCATCCACATGTTTGAATTCAAAACCCGGCGTGATGAAAATCCGGGTCTCGCCTTGAACTTGTCCGCTCGCCGCCCAGGATTCCAGCGTCCGCACAGTCGTGGTTCCCACCGCCACCACGCGCCCGCCGCGCGCGCGGCAGTCGGCAATGGCCTGCTGGGTCGCCTCAGGCACCTGGTACCACTCGGCGTGCATCTGGTGGTCAGCCAGGTTTTCGGTCTTGACGGGCTGGAAGGTGCCAGCGCCGACGTGCAGCGTCACGCTGGCGCGCAGCACGCCGCGCGCGTCCAGAGCGGCCAGCAAGGCCTCGTCAAAATGCAGCGCGGCAGTCGGCGCGGCAACAGCGCCAGGGTGCTTGGCGAACACGGTCTGGTAGCGGGCCTCGTCTTCCTGCGAGTCGGCGTGTTCGATATAAGGCGGCAGCGGCACATGGCCATGGCGCTCCATCAGGGTGTGCGGGTCCTCCCCCGTGTCGTTGCTCAGCACGAAGCGGAACAGCGCGCTGTCAGGCGCCGGCCAGCGGCCCAAAAGGGTGGCCGTCAGGCCGTCACGGTGGCCCGGCGCTTCCACCAGCTTCAAAGTGGCGCCGATTTCCGGCTTTTTGCTGACCCGCATGTGAGCGGCCACTTGGTTGCCGCCCAGCACCCGCTCTATCAAGAGCTCCACTTTCCCGCCGGTCGGTTTTTCGCCAAAAAGCCGCGCCTTGATCACCTTGGTGTCGTTGAAGACAAGCAAATCGCCCGGCTTGAGCAGGTCTGGCAGGTCCCGGAACACCCGGTCAACCGGCTGGGCGCCGCTGCCGTCCAGCAAGCGCGACAGGCTGCGTTCCGGCGCCGGGTGCTGGGCGATCAGCCCGGGGGGCAGGGTGAAGTCGAAATCGCTGAGCGTGAACCTTTGCATGGGGCAGAATTCTCCCATGCCGCCCGCGCCGAGCCCGCCAAAAACACCGATTCAAAAAGCGCTGGGCAAACTCGGCCTGCGCCGCGACATTGATCTGGCGCTGCACCTGCCGCTGCGCTACGAAGACGAAACCCGCATCACCCGGCTGGCCGACGCCCGCGAAGGCGACACGGTGCAAATTGAAGCCACCGTGACGAAATGCGAGGTCGCTTACAAGCCGCGCCGGCAGCTGGTGGTGACCGTGCAAGACGGGCCGGAGGGGTCGGAAAGTGGCTCCGGCACCTGTACGCTGCGCTTTTTCAGCTTCTACCCATCGCAGCAGAAAGCGCTGGCGGTGGGCAACAAAATCCGCGCGCGCGGGGAAGTCAAAGGCGGCTTTTTGGGTTTCACCATGCTGCACCCGGCTTTTCGCACCGCCAGCGGGGAGTTGCCAGTGGCGCTGACGCCGGTTTACCCTAGCGTGGCCGGCTTGCCACAGGCGTATTTGCGCAAGGTGGTCTTGAGCGGCCTGGCGCGGGCGGACTTGTCGGAAACGCTAGCGCCGGAGTTTTTAAATAAAAGCAGCGGCTTGGTCTCGTTGAACCTGCGCGAATCGCTATCATTTTTGCACCAACCGACGCCTGATGTTTCGCTGGCTGCGCTGTCTGACCACAGCCACCCGGCCTGGCAGCGGCTCAAGGCTGAGGAGCTTTTGGCCCAACAACTCTCGCAATTGCAAAGCAAACGCGCCAGGGATTTGCTGCAATCGCCGCCATTGCACCGGCAGAAAAAAAACAGCCTGTACCCAAAGCTGCTGGCTACCCTGCCCTTCAAACTCACGGCGGCGCAGCAGCGTGTGGTGGCGGAAATAGAAACGGACATCGCCAAGCCCGTTCCGATGCACCGCCTGCTGCAGGGTGATGTAGGCAGCGGCAAAACCGTGGTCGCTGCGCTGGCTGCCGCCATTTGCATCGGCGCCGGCTGGCAGTGCGCGCTGATGGCGCCGACCGAAATTCTGGCCGAGCAGCACTTTCGCAAACTGATCGGCTGGCTGGAACCGCTGGGCATCAAGACCGCCTGGCTGACCGGCAGCCAGAAAACCAAAGAGCGGCGCGAGATGCTGGCGCTGATTGCCAGCGGCGAGGCCGGGCTGGTGATCGGCACCCACGCCATCATTCAAGACAAGGTCGAATTCAAAAACCTGGCGCTGGCCATCATTGATGAGCAGCACCGCTTTGGCGTGGCGCAGCGGCTGGCGCTGCGCGGCAAGATGACTGAGCCGGGGTGCGAACCACATTTACTCATGATGACGGCCACGCCGATCCCGCGCACGCTGGCCATGAGTTATTACGCCGATCTGGAGGTCTCCACCATCGACGAATTGCCGCCCGGCCGCACACCGGTGGTCACCAAGCTGATCAACGCCAGCCGGCGCGCCGAAGTGGTTCAGCGCATCCGTGGTCAGCTGCAACAGGGCCGACAGGTGTACTGGGTCTGCCCGTTGATCGAGGACAGCGAGGTGCTGGACCTCGCCAACGCCACCCAGACCCATGCCGACCTAGGCGCGGCCCTGCCGGGTGTCATGGTCGGGC
>JANNEZ010000552.1:0-4719 GCA_031379255.1 Rhodoferax sp.
AGCCAGTGAAACCTCCCTCTTTCTTCAGCCGCTGGAGCGTCAAGTCCGGCAAACTCTTCATGCGCGGTTATCGGCGTTCGCTGGCCTGGGCTTTGCGTTACCAGTACGTCACCCTGCTGCTGTTTGTCGGTGTGGTCGCCTGGAACGTGCATCTGTACGGCGCCATCCCCAAGGGGTTTTTCCCGCAGCAGGATACAGGCCGCGTGATCGGTTTCATCCAGGCCGACCAGGCCACCTCGTTCCAGGCGATGCAGCAGCGGCTCGACCGTTTCCTGGATGTCGTGCGTGCCGACCCGGCGGTCGAACACGTGACGGGTTTCACCGGCGGCTCGCAGCGCAATTCGGCGCAGATGTTCATGTCGCTCAAACCCCTGAAGGAGCGCGATGTGAGCGCCGAGCAGGTGGTGACGCGGCTGCGCGCCAAACTGTCGAAAGAGGCTGGCGCCAACCTCTTCATGGTGCCGGTGCAGGACATCCGCATCGGCGGGCGCCAGGCCAACGCCGCCTACCAGTACACGCTGCAAGGCGACAACCTGGAAGAACTTCGCCTGTGGGACCCGCGCATCCGCCGCGCCATGATGGCCCTGCCCGAGCTGGTTGATGTCAACACCGACCAGCAGGACCGTGGCCTGCAGACCAGCCTGGTGATCGACCGCGACGCCGCCGCGCGCATGGGCTTGAGCGTTCGAAACATCGACAACACGCTGAACAACGCCTTTGGCCAGCGCCAGGTCGGGGTGATCTACAACCCGCTCAACCAGTACCGCGTGGTGATGGAACTTGCCCCCGAACACCTGCAAAACCCCGAATCGCTGCGCAACCTGTTCTTCATCAACACCATTGGCGAACGTATTCCGCTGGCGAGTTTCGCGCGGCTGGAGCTGACCAACACGCCGCTCTCCGTCAACCACCAAAGCGGCACACCGGCCTCAACCATCAGTTTCAATTTGGCGCCCGGTGTGGCGCTGTCGGAAGCCACGGCTGCCGTAGACAACGCCGTGGCCGAGCTGGGTGTGCCGGTCTCGGTGCGCGGCACTTTCCAGGGCACGGCGCGGGCCTTTGCCAAATCGCTGGAAAGCCAGCCGATGTTGATCCTCGCAGCGCTCATCACCATCTACCTGGTGCTGGGCATCCTGTACGAAAGCCTGATCCACCCGATCACGATTTTGAGCACGTTGCCATCCGCCGGCATTGGCGCTTTGCTGGCGCTTCAGTGGTTCAACACCGAGCTCTCCATCATTGCTTTCATCGGCATCATCTTGTTGATTGGCATCGTGAAGAAAAACGCCATCATGATGATCGACTTCGCCATCGCACGGCAACGCCACGGCCACATGAGCGCCGCACAGGCGATCTACAAAGCCTGCCAGTTGCGCTTTCGCCCGATTTTGATGACCTCTGTCGCCGCGATTTTTGGCGCTGTACCGCTGGCCATGCCCACGCTGTTTGGCGCTGGTGACGGCGCAGAGCTGCGCCAACCGCTGGGCATCGCCGTGGTGGGCGGGTTGGTGTTGTCGCAACTGCTCACGCTGTACACCACACCGGTGGTTTATGTGCTGATGGACTGCCTGCGTGATGGCGTGATGCGCCTGTTTTCGCGTGGCGCCAGGCGGCATCCCACACGGGCATCGTCACACCCAGCCGAACCCGTTCTTCAATCGGGAAACCCATGATCTCGTTATTTCCCCCGCGCCTGCAAGGCCCCGCGTCGGCAGTGTGCCTCGCCTTGCTGCTCACCGCCTGCGCTACACCGACCACCTATGAGAAGCCGGCCACAGCGGTGCCCGCCGCCTTCAAGGAGTCCAGCCTGTGGAAGGCGGCCCGCGCCAGCGCCGCCGACGTGCCCGACAACTGGTGGGAGCTCTTCAAAGACCCGGTGTTGAACGACTTGCAGGCCGGCGTCAAGCTCGGCAATGAAAACCTCAAGGCCAGTGCCGCCCAGGTGCAGGTGGCGCGCGCTGCGCTGGCCAGCGCCCGCGCAGGCGGCAGCCCGGTGCTGGGCATCAGCGGCGGTATCACCCATGGTGCGAGTTCTGGCAGCGCAACGCCCGCCACGGCCAACTCGCTGGCGGCCAGCGCCAGCTGGGAACTCGATTTGTGGGGCCGTGTGGCCACGGCAAGCAGCGGCGCGCAAGCCCGCCTGGAGGCCAGCAGCGCCGACCTGGCCGCCGCGCGCCTGTCGCTTCAGGGCGTGTTGGCGCAAACCTATTTCGCGCTGAGAAGCAGCGAGGCGCAGGCCGACTTGCTGGAGCGCTCTGTCGTCGCCTTCCAGCGCTCGCTGGAGCTCACCAACAACCGCTACAGCGCCGGCATCGTCTCGGCCGCCGACGTGGCCCAGGCCACCACCCAATTGCGCAGCACGCAGGCGCAATTGATCGAGTCAAAAGCCAGCCGTGCGCAGCTCGAACACGCCATCGCCACGCTGCTGGGCAAAGCCCCGGCTGACTTCGATTTGCAGCGCACCGCCCTGCTGCCGCCGGTGCCCGGCGTGCCAGTGCAGTTGCCAGCCCAGTTGCTGGAGCGCAGGCCCGACATCGCAGCGGCTTCGGCCAGGGTGGCCGCCGCCAATGCGCAAGCTGGTGTGGCGCAAGGCGCGTTTTTCCCGGCTATCACGCTGTCTGGCAGCGCCGGTTTTCGCGGCGCGGATTTGCTCAATTTGATCAGCTTGCCCAACCTGTTCTGGTCGCTCGGGCCGTCGCTGGCCATGGGGCTGTTTGACGGGGGCGCGCGCCAGGCAGGTGTTGATTCGGCCAAGGCGGGC
This sequence comes from Rhodoferax sp., assembly GCA_031379255.1. Classification (GTDB taxonomy): domain Bacteria; phylum Pseudomonadota; class Gammaproteobacteria; order Burkholderiales; family Burkholderiaceae_C; genus JANYCG01. Next base: position 2,762 of record JANNEZ010000552.1, read on the forward strand.
GTCGAACAAGCCGCTGCCAGCTACCGCCAAACCGTGCTCGGCGCCTTCCAGGAAGTCGAAGACAACCTGGTCGCCGCCGCCGCCCTCGGGGAACAGATTGTGTTGCAGGCCGACGCCCTCAAAGCGGCCGAACGCAGCCTGGACATCGCCAACAACCAGTACCAAGCCGGCATCGTCAGCTACCTGAACGTCGTCACGGCGCAGGCGACGGCTTTGTCGTCCGAACGCACGATGCTGGATTTGCGCAACCGCCGCCTGGTGGCGACGGCGCAGCTGTTGAAGAATTTGGGCGGGCGCTGGGAGGATGCAAGACCGTAGAACAAATTGGGGCGGGGTGAGACAAGACTCCGGCTTCGCTTCTGTTTTCGTCTGGACATTATGTCTATAATGTGCTTTTAATATGTACATTACGGTGGTTCATGTCCATCTCAATCGCCCAGTCCCGCCAGCAGCTTTCATCGTTGATATTGGCCGCCCAGCAAACACCGCAGGTCATCACCAAACGCAACACGCCAGTGGCGGTGCTGGTTTCGGCGTCTTATTTCGAGCGCAGCGAAGCGGCTGTCAAACCTGTGGCAGAGACTTTTTTCTCCCGACTGAGCCAGTTGCGCGAAACCTGCGCCCCTGCGGACAACACAGGCCTGGAACCAGAGCGCCAGGGCAAAACCAGGCGTTCAGCGGCCTGGAAACGCGCAAACTCATTCATCACGCCAGACTGATTGCCGGGCGACCTGCATGCCGCAAACCATCTACCTGGCAGACACCAACGTCGTCAGCGAGTTCGTCAAAAAAACACCCAACGCCCAAGTGATGCAATGGCTGCAACAGGCGGCCTTTTTGGGCGTGTCTGCGGTGACTATTGAAGAGGCGCATTTCGGCCTGGCCTGGCAACCCAATGCACGCAAACTTGCACTGTTCAATGCTGTGGTTCAACAATTTCACGCTGTCTACCCGGTGACGGAGTCCATAGCGCAACGGGCGGGCATTTTGCGCGGCCAGTTCCAGGCGCAGGGTATAAAGCGCAGCACGCCTGACATGCTGATCGCGGCAACCGCGATGGAACATCAACTGATTGTGGCCACGCGCAATGTGCGTGATTTTTTGGGATGTGGCGTGCAGGTGGTCAATCCATTCGATGCTTAAATACTGAATGTCGAAACAATTCTCCAATCCGGGAAAAACCAGTTTATGGTTTATTAGCCGTGCAATTTTTATGAAATTGGTGTAAATTACACGGATGAACCGGAGATTCGCCCAACAACAACTCGAATTGTTACTGGCCGAGTTCCCTGCCGTGGTGTTGATTGGGCCGCGCCAAACGGGCAAGACGACACTCGCGCTGGCGGAAATGGCGCGCTTTAAAGACGCCATTTATCTGGACTTGGAACTGCCTTCTGCGCAGCGCCAATTGGATGACCCAGAGAATTTTCTGCTGACGCAGCGCAACCGGCTGGTGATTCTGGATGAGGTGCAGCGCATGCCCGGTTTGTTTGCCGTGCTCCGGGGTGTCATCGATATCCGCCGAAGGGCCGGTGAAGCGGCTGGCCAGTTTCTGCTCTTGGGCTCGGCCTCTGGCGTGCTGTTGCAGCAGGCCAGCGAAAGCCTGGCGGGGCGTGTGGCGCAATCGCCGCCGGAGCCTGCTGACGATGCTCTCGATCAGCATGAGGTTTTCCGCGAGCCCAAAATCCTCGATGAGGTCTCCGTTCACATCCGCCCACCCGCGCCCTTCAACCAGCGATGCGGGAAAGCTTTCGCGCACACGCGCGGCGTAATCTTTCGGCGCGGCCGAATATCCGTGCACGCGTTTGCCCGACGCAAACGCGTAGCCGAGCTCCCAGGCTGTGCCGGCATCGGCGCCGGGTCCGCGAAACGGCGTCAGATTGGCGAGCACCGCATCGCAGCCATCCAGCAGTTTGACATTGTGCTGGAAGATAGCGAGCGAGGGCCGCGCGACGCCA
>JANNEZ010000558.1:0-1563 GCA_031379255.1 Rhodoferax sp.
GAAAGGTGGCGTTCATCGGTTTGCTGTAGACCGAGCCGAGCACGAAAATGTGGCCCACTTCGATGCCGCGTTCAATCGCCAGCAGGCCTTTTCCGTCCGGAGACAAATCGCCCTCCACCGCGTTGCGCAGGTCGGCCACCAGGCCCGGCTCGGGCAGGTCGCGCCCCCAGTTCACGCCGGTCATGTGGAAGTCGGGTTCGTTGGCGCCACAAATCCAGTCGGCCATGACAGCCACTTCGCGGTCCACGGCGAGTTTGACCGGTTTGCGCAGGTTCAAGGGCCCCAGGTAACCGGGCTTGCAGCCGAAATGCTCGTCAATCTCGCCGGCCGTTGCAAACCGGAAATTCTCCAGGCCCGCAAGTTTGCCGACCTTGATTTCATTCATCTCGTGGTCGCCGCGCAGCAGCAGCAGCCAGATAGTGGTGGAGTTGGTATTTGTTGGTTTGTCAAAACTGTCTGTCGCCAGCACCAACGATTTCACAGTCGTCTTCAACGGCACACCGAGAAGTTCGGCCACATCGCCGCATGTCGATTTGCCCGGAGTTGGCGTCTTTGCCATGGCCTGGGTCGCAGGCGCACGCGGACCGGCGGGCGCCAGCGCCTGGGCTTTTTCCATGTTCGCCGCGTAATGGCTGTCCGGGCAATAAACGATGGCGTCTTCACCGGTGGCGGCGATCACCTGGAACTCTTCCGACAGGTCGCCGCCGATGGTGCCGCTGTCAGCGGCGACGGCCCGGTAGGTCAAGCCAAAGCGGTCAAAAATCGCGCGGTAGGCTTTGGCCATGACCTGGTAACTCTTCTTGGCGGCGTCCAGGTCGCGGTCGAAGCTGTAGGCGTCTTTCATGATGAATTCACGTGAGCGCATCACCCCAAAACGCGGGCGACGTTCGTCGCGGAATTTGGTCTGAATGTGGTAAAAATTGCGCGGCAGCTGCTTGTAGCTCTTGATCTCCTGGCGCGCAATGTCGGTCACCACGTCTTCACTGGTGGGCTGGATCACGTAATCGCGGTCGTGCCGGTCTTTGACACGCATGAGCTCCGGGCCCATCTTGTCCCAGCGGCCCGTCTCCTGCCAGAGCTCCGCCGGCTGGACCACCGGCATCAGCAGTTCCACCGCGCCTGCGCGGTTCATCTCCTCACGCACGATGGCTTCGACCTTGCGGATCACGCGCAATCCCATGGGCATGTAGCTGTAAATGCCGGCGCCGAGTTTTTTGATCATGCCGGCGCGCAGCATCAGCTTGTGGCTCGCGACTTCGGCATCGGCGGGGGCTTCCTTCAGGGTGGAAATGAAGAATTGGGAGGCTTTCATGGCGTCGATCTGGAGGGAAAACGGGGGACAAACCGCCAGCAAAAACCGCCGACCATCCACCGATGAATTTGTAAGTCTCTTGCTGCACGCGTTACTGTGTGCATAATGGACTCAGTTTAAAGAATTTGGGGTTTGATTATGCTTGACCGGGACGGCTTTCGGCCCAATGTCGGCATCGTTTTGCTCAACCAGAAAAACCAGGTGTTCTGGGGCAAGCGCATTCGCACCCACTCGTGGCAGTTTCCACAGGG
>JANNEZ010000560.1:0-1712 GCA_031379255.1 Rhodoferax sp.
CGATGGCGCTTTTGCCCTGCCAGTAATTGCCCATATCCGCTCCTCAAATCAGTGGCTGCTGTTCAAGTCTGCGCGCCGGATTCCAGATGCCCCTTGCCGGGGACAAAGTTGGCCTCGATGCGGATGCCGTCTGGGTCTTCGAACAACACCGAGCAATACCCTTTGGCCCAATTGTCCTCTTGCGGCGCGCGGAGGATTTTAGCGTTCAGGCCCAGGGCCGTCTGGTAAATCGCGTCCACATCTTCGCGCGAGCGGGCGCGAAAACACAGGTGGTGCAAACCGGCGCGCCCTTGGTCAAGCGGCTGGTGCAGGTGCGCGATGCCGTTGATGCTGGCCATGGGAACTCCTGTGGAAGTTTGCGAACGCTGGGACGCGCAGCCGGCCTAGGCTGTTGGCCGCTGCCTTGACGCCAGCGCCGCCGCCGCGCCAAACAGAAGATACAGCAAGGTCACACCAAAAATCAAAAATTTGCATGGGGTCGCGTGCGCCAGATCGCCCGAGCGGCGCTGGGCCACCCGTTGAAGTTCTGAGCAAAGCTTGTAAACCGGTTTGCTATATTTATTATAGCATAAAACACACTATATACGTGACTTAACACTCTAAAATGACGACAAATTTCAAAAACATGGCTTTCATCGGGCAATTGTTAACACCCATATTAACAATTGATTTGCACATAATGGGTGCCCATGATCATTTCCCATAACTCGCATTTACCGCGCCATTCCCGCCCCATTTCCGCGCCTGGGCGTCGGCCAGGTCGCCAGAGTCGCCATTGACGGGCGCATTTGAACGGCAAACCGTGCGCAACCTGCTCATCGTCAACCCCAACACCTCGGCCAATGTCTCAGCGCTTTTGCAAGGCCATGCGCAATCTGCCGCTGGCCCGGACGTCAACGTGCGCAGTGTCACCGCCCGCTTCGGCGCGCCCTACATCGCCTGCGAGGCCAGTTATGCGGTCGCGGGCCACGCCCTGCTGGACGCCTGGGCGGCGGCAACGGCCGGCTCTCAACCCCCTGTTGACGCGGTGTTGATTGGCTGCTTTGGCGACCCCGGCCTGCTGGCATTGCGCGAGACCAGTCCTGCGCCCGTCACCGGCCTGGCCGAGGCGTCGTTTGTGGAGGCGGCGAAATATGGTCAATTTGCCGTGGTCACAGGCGGTGCGCGCTGGAAACCGATGTTGGCGCGATTGGCGCACAGCCTTGGGTTTGCCCCGTCACTGACTGGCATTCACACGGTGGCGCCAAGCGGCGCGCAACTGGCCGCTGACCCGGCAGGCGCCGTTGAGTTGCTCGCCCGGGCTGTGCGCGAGGTCACCCGATCCAGCGGCGCCCAAGCGGTCATCATCGGGGGCGCAGGTCTTGCGGGTCTGGCCGCCAAACTGCAGCCGCTCGCGGGTGTGCCATTGATCGACAGCGTCTCGGCCGGCGTACGCCATGCCCTGCGGCTATCCGAAGCCTACCCTTCAGGCCCAAGCGGCCGGTTTGACGTGGCATGGCAAAACCTCTCTGCCGAGCTCACCGCGCGCGGCTTGCCCGCGTCGTGAAAGATTCAGCGCCGCGCGCCGCGCGCCGCGCGTCGTTCACACCGTCGCCGCCTGAACGGCTATTCGAGCTTGACGCCGGTGTCTTTCACAACCTTGCCCCAACGCTCGAGCTCCTGCGCCATGTAGACACCCATCGCCTCGGGGCTGGAAGGCGCCACTTCCACCC
>JANNEZ010000092.1:0-1762 GCA_031379255.1 Rhodoferax sp.
GAAGCGCGACCCGGACATCGGCCTGTACCTTCTGTTCCAGCTGGCCACCAACTCACCCGTGGGTTACAGCGCTTCGCACGCTTTGGTGAGCGCGGTGTTGTGCCACCTGCTGGCGGTCGACCTGAAGCTCACGCCGATGGAACGCAACAGCCTGATCGGCGCGGCGCTCACCATGAACATCGCCATGACCGAGCTGCAAGACGAGCTGGCCGGCCAGGCCGACCGGCCGAATGTGAAACAGCTCGACCAGATCCGCAGCCACTCGGCCAAGGGCAGCCTGATGCTGGCCAACCTGGGCATCGACAACGAGTTGTGGCTCAACGTCGTCTCGCTGCACCACGACGAACGCACCGACCAGGGCGACCTGCACACGGTGCTGCCCAATTTCCGGCTGGCACGCATTCTGCGCATCGTTGACCGCTACGCCGCGATGATCAGCCCGCGCCACTCCCGCACCGGGCGCAGCACGGCCGATTCGATCCGCTCGATTCTGGGCGCCAACAAGGAAACCATTGACGACGTGGGCCACGCGCTGATCCGCGTGGTCGGGCTGTACCCGCCGGGCACTTACGTGCGGCTGGAAAACGGCGCCATCGCGGTGGTGATGCGCCGCTCCGGCGTCTCCAACCTGCCGCACGTGGCGATCGTGATTGACGGCGCGGGTGACTTGGTGGCGCAACCGCGTTTGCACCGCACCTCGGTGAGCGAGCCGCGCATCCAGGCGGCGCTGGCGGCCTCGGCGGTGCGCCTGCAGCTGAACCACCACCTGGTGCTGCAGCTGAGCGCCCACGCCGCGCTGCAAGGCTGATTCAAGCTTTTTTCGGGTCTTTTTTGGCGCCCAGCCGCGACTCGGTGCCTTTGACCAGGCGCGAAATGTTCAGTGCGTGACGCCAGATCAACAAGAAGGTCATCACACACATCGCCAGCATCACTGGTTTGCTCAGGCGCCAGGCAACACCATCGCCAAACAGGTAGTACACCGGCGCAAACACCGCCGCCACCAACGACGCGAGTGACGAGTAACGAAAGAAAAACGCCACGATGCACCAGGACGCCGCCACCGCCAGGCCCAGCATCCAGTTGAACGCCAACAACACGCCCAGCGCCGTGGCCACACCTTTGCCGCCCTGGAAGCGGAAAAACACCGGAAACAAATGGCCCAGAAACGCGGCCAGGCCCACTGCCGCAGCCGTGCCATCCTCCAGTCCGTAAGGCTGGCCCCAAGCCTTCACCAGCACCACCGGCAGCCAGCCCTTGAGCGCATCGAGCAGCAGCGTCACCACCGCCGCCACCTTGCTGCCCGAGCGCAGCACATTGGTGGCGCCGGGGTTTTTGCTGCCATAGGTGCGCGGGTCGTTCAAGCCCATGACGCGGCTCACAATGACGGCGAACGAGAGCGAGCCGATCAGGTAACCGGCGAGGGTTGCGGCAAACGGCAAAAAAGGCTTCAAGGCTTCCAATTCCCACTCCTGTGCAAAACGGCCAACGGCGAAGGCCAAACGTCAAACTTCAAACGGCGCAAGGCTATATTAACGACTATGCCCTCCGTTCCAAAACCCGCCCACCCGGTGCCCGACCAGCACGGTGTGAACCTCTTCACCAGCGACCCGCAACTGCTGGCGCTGCTGCACATCTACCTGCCCGCTGACCTGCTGGCGCACCTGTTGCCGCATTTCGAACGCATGGGCGGCCTCGCAGGCGGCGCGCTTGACACCCTGGCGCACACGGCTGACCATAACCCGCCCGTGCTTGAGCACCGCAC
>JANNEZ010000569.1:0-2351 GCA_031379255.1 Rhodoferax sp.
TCGCATTACCTCAACTGCGCGGGCCGCGAAATCCACTACACCGAGTGGGGCGCGGGCAACCCTGTCACCGTTATTGCCTGGCATGGCCTGGCGCGCACCGGGCGTGACATGGACGAGCTGGCCGCGCATTTGAGCGGCCTGGGTTGCCGGGTGATCTGCCCGGACACCATCGGCCGCGGCCTGAGCCAGTGGAGCCCGGTGCCCGAGCGCGAGTATTGCCTGGCGTTTTACGCCCGCATCGCCGCCGAGTTGTTTACCCAGTTGAAGATCAGCCAGGCGCATTGGGTCGGCACGTCGATGGGCGGCGCCCTGGGCGTGGTCTGCGCGTCTGGCCTGTTTGAGCCCGCCTTGAAGCATCGGATATTGAGCCTCACACTCAACGACACGGCCCCGCAGGTGGCGGATGCCGCCATCGCCCGCATCCGCGCCTACGCGGGCAGCCCGCCAGCGTTTGCGACCGTGCAGGAGCTGGAGGCCTTTTTTCGCCAGGTCTATAAACCGTATGGCTTCCTCACCGACGCCCAGTGGCGCCGCCTTACCGAAACCTCCACGCGCCGCCTGCCCGACGGCCGCGTCACCCCGCATTACGACCCGGCGATGGTGCAGCAGTTTGTGCATTTCCCCAACGACTACCTGATCTGGAACCACTACGACGCGCTGGGCGTGCCGGTACTGTGCCTGCGTGGCGAAACCTCTGACCTCGTGCTGCGCGAAACCACGGCGCAGATGATGCTGCGCGGCCCCGGTTTGAAGGGTTTGACCCGGGTGGTCGAAATCGCCGATTGCGGCCACGCGCCAGCGCTCAATGTGCCCGGCCATCTGGAACTGGTGCAGCGGTTCATCGCCAAATCCGGGAAAAAATAATTGCTATATTAATAATAGCAAACTTTTGCCATTTCACGTGACTTGATCGCCGATTTTTCTTAAAAAAAGCAAAACTAGCGCGAATTTTGTGATGTTGTTAACACCCATGTTAATAATATCGCCAATATCGCCAATATCGCCAAAACCCCGACAACGCGGAAGGTTCATTCCCACCCCGCCAGGTGGCGCTGGCTGATGCCGCACAGGGCGCTGATCCAGGCGTCTGAATCGTTCAGGCCGGGGATGTGGTGGAACTCGCGGCCACCGGACTTGATGAACGCTTCGCGGCCTTCGATGTTGATCTCCTCCAGCGTTTCCAGGCCATCGCAATTGAAGCCGGGGCAGACCACGTCCACCCGGCGCACACCGGCCTGGCCCATCGCCACCAGGCTCGGCTCGGTGTAGGGCTGCAACCATTTGGCGCGGCCCAAGCGCGACTGAAAGGTGAGCTTCCACTGGTCGCTTTGCAGGCCGAGTGATTCAGCCAGCAACCGCGCCGTCTCCTGGCACTGGCTGGCGTAGGGGTCGCCCAGCTGCACGGTGCGTTCGGGCACGCCGTGAAAACTCATCACCAACTGGTCGGGCTGGCCGTTGGCCATCCAGTATTTGCGCACGCCGGCGGCCAGCGCTTGGATGTACAACGCGTCGTCGTGGTAACTGTTGATGAAACGCAGCTCGGGGATGCGCCGCGCCTGCGCGCCCCAGGCGTACACCGCGTCAAACAGGCTGGCGGTGGTGGTGGAGGAGTACTGCGGGTAGGCCGGCAGGATCAATATCTTTTCAACACCCTGCCGCTTCAAAGCGTCGATTTGCGAGCCGATGGAGGTGCTGCCGTACCGCATCGCGTGGCGCACTTTGACCATCTGGCCGCGTTGGGCCAAGAACCCCTGCAGCATCAGCGCCTGCTTTTGCGTCCAGTACAGCAGGGGCGAGCCTTCCGGACGCCAGATGCTGGCGTACTTGGCCGCCGACTTGGCTGGGCGCACCCGCAGGATGATGCCGTTGAGGATCAGCCACCAGATGGGCTTGGGAATTTCCACCACACGCGGGTCGCTCAAAAATTCGCCCAAAAATCGCCGCACGGCAGCGGTTGTGGGCGCGTCGGGCGTCCCGAGGTTGCAAAATAGCACGGCGGTTTTTTGCGCCTGGGCTGGCGCGCGCGTGACGGCCGCGTCCAGCGCGGGCTCTGGGGCGAATGGCGAGAGTTTGAAGAAAGGCATGCGTTATTCTCCCGCAACTGCCCACCGCCACTTGCTACATGCTCGACATCTCAAAAATCAAGGCCGTCACGCTCGATCTGGACGACACCCTCTGGCCGATCTGGCCGGTGATCGAGCGCGCGGAAGACGCGCTGGCGGCCTGGTTGCGCCGCCATGCGCCGGCAACCGCGCCCCTGTTTGCCGACGTGGCCGAGCGCCTGCGCCTGCGGGAACACGTCGTCAACACGCGGCCGGATATCGGCCATAACATGAGCGCGCTGCGGCTGG
>JANNEZ010000004.1:0-1890 GCA_031379255.1 Rhodoferax sp.
CAATCCGCCAAAACTTCCCGGCGATCCTCCGGAGTGTCCGCCGACATCGGCCTGGCATCCAGAGGCCGCGGCGCTTGGGGACGACCCCGCAACGGCTGATTCACGTCACCCGAAACCGAGGCAAAGACGATCTTCTCGCCCTCGCCCGTTCCGCTCTTGGAGCGGACGCGAGCGAAGAGGTTGGCAAAGCCCCAATACTCGTCGTTGGTCCACTTTTCCATCGGATGGTTGTGGCATTTGGCGCAAACGATCGACATTCCCAGAAACGCCTGCGTCGTGGTTTCCGCCACCGCGCGCGGGTCATCGTGCAGCACAAAGAAATTCCCCGCGCCGTTCTCCAGGGTGCTGCCTTGCGAGGTGATCAGTTCGCGGACGAATCTGTCCCAGGGCGTGTTCGCCGCCACGCTATTGCGTACCCAGTTGTAATACGACCACATCGCCGCGGGCTTGAGCTGCTTGCTGCTGACCAGAAGCAGGTCGGACCATTTGTAACTCCAGTAATCGACAAACTCCGGCCGTTGCAGCAGCGACTCGATGAGCGCGTCGCGCTTCTTCGACGATTTGTTCGCCAGGAACTCGCGCGTTTCCTGCGCCGTCGGCAGAACGCCGATCGTGTCAAGAAAAGCGCGGCGAATAAATTCCGAATCGCTGCAACGTGGCGAAGGCGGCAGGTTCAGGCTCTTTAGTTTTTCGAGCACAAGGTCGTCGATGAAATTTCGCCGGCTTGCTTTCGCGAAAATCTTGTCTGCCAGTTGGTTCGTGTAAGGAACGGTTACGGTGGCGATGGCGATCCGGCTCAGATACCAGCCGGTGATCGCGCCTTCGCCGAAACCCACGACCTTCACGTTGCCGTGGTCATCGACCTGGCCGACGGATTCGTTGGCGGAAGTGTACTTGACCCAGTGAGTGACATCTTCAGCGTGGCCGTCGGTAAACCAGGCGCGCACGCTCAATTGTTGGTTCGCGCCCGGTTCAAGAAATGCGTGTTCCGGTAAAATCTCGAGCCGCTCGATGCGCGGTTCGTTTGGCTTTGGCCCCGGTGTCCCGGCGGCAATCCACTCGGACAACACGCGATAATCCAGCGAGCCGACCTCAAACCGCTTCCCGCCTTTGTGCGGAACCGCGCCGCTCGGCTTCAGCAACATCAAACTGCGTCCCGGATCGCTCGGAACGATTCGCCTCCCGAGCGCGTGATGAGTCAGCGCGAGGAAATCGCCCTCGTCATCGTAACCGCGCAGCGAAAGCTTGAATCCATTTTGTCCGGCGGCCGCGCCGTGACACGCGCCCGCGCTGCAACCGGCCTTGGCCAGCACCGGCTGCACATGATTGCGGAAGCTCCACTCAAACGGCTTGTCCATGTTTTCCACCGACACTTCCGCAGCGGCGGTTTGATTGCCCGACTTCACGCGGATACTTGCCGTGCCCTTGCGAACTGGCACCGCGATGCCCTCCTTGACGGCCACCACATTGGTATCGCTGGAAGTCAACGTGATGTCATTCGTGACCTGGCCCGCATGATGGCCGTCACGGAAGTGTTCCACCAAAAGTCCTTGTTGAGCAGCGGTGCCGCTCAGTTTGAATTTGGCGGGGAGAATGACGATCGATTCGCGGGCCAAGACGGGGCTGGCGAAAATCGCGAACAAAAGGCTGACTAGGGGAATCGAACGGAGTAATGGAGCGATGGAGCAATGGAGTGTTGTGACCCAACACTCCAACACTCCAACACTCCAACCTTGCTTCGTTAACAGGGATGAGTGTACAAATCTGCCCGAGTCTCTTTTTTCCTCTGGCTTGATTACGGCAATCATTAGAACAACTCCCGGATCGGCTGCGTCCCAGCATCCACCAGCGCGAACGGACGACCCTGGGGGCCGGGCAGATGGGTTTCCA
>JANNEZ010000071.1:0-5334 GCA_031379255.1 Rhodoferax sp.
GGCAGCCTTGATGAAATCGGCAAAATTTTTGATCGGGCTTTGCTCCGGCACCACCAGAATGTCTGGCGTGTAGTGGAACCAGAACACCGGTGTGATGTCGGCCGTCTTGTACTGCACCTGGCCTTCGATCGGCTGGAACACGATGTGAGGCAGGTTCACGCCGACGATGTTGACGCCGTCACCGGGCAACTGGTTCATCTGGCTCCACATCAGCGCGCCACCCGCGCCAGCCTTGTACTGGATGATGGTTTCAATCGACGCGCATTTTTTCTTCAGCACCATTTGCTGGTGGCGCGCCGACAGGTCTGACTCGCCGCCCGGCGGAAAGGCCTGGTAATACTGGACGTTTTTATCCGGGCAGGCCTGGGCCAGCGCGTTGCCACCGGCCCATGGCGCCACGCAGAAAAAGACCATGGCGGGTATCAGTTTTTTCATTGTCAATCTCAAAATAGTAGGGGTCGGTATCAATAATAGGGTCAACAATACCGGCCTTCAACCCGAATATCAATATGACAAACCCCAAAAGCCAGTACCGGGTCGGCCTGATCGTGCCGAGCTCCAACACCACCATGGAGACTGAAATTCCAGCTATGTTGCGCGCGCGCGAGCAGGTGTTGCCGGAGCGCTTCACCTTCCATTCCAGCCGCATGCGCATGAAGTCCGTCACCCGGGAGGAACTCGCGGCGATGGACAAAGACTCCGACCGCTGCGCTCTGGAGCTCTCCGACGCGCGCGTGGACGCGATGGGTTACGCCTGCCTGGTCGCCATCATGAGCATGGGCAAGGGGTACCACCGCGAGTCACAGCGCCGGCTGCATGGAGCGACCGTGGCCAACGGCGCGCCCACCCCTGTCATCACCAGCGCCGGCGCCTTGGTGGAGGGTTTGCAGGCGATGGGCGCCAAACGTGTCGCCATCATCGCGCCCTACATGAAGCCGCTGACGAAGCTGGTGATTGACTACATCGAACACGAAGGCATCGAGGTGGTGGACAGCGTGTCGCTGGAAATCCATGACAACCTGGCCGTGGGCGCGCGCGACCCCAAAGCCCCCTCGGAACTCTGGAAGCAGCTCAATGTCAAAAACGTGGACGCCATCGTCGCCTCCGCCTGCGTGCAAATGCCCTCACTCGCGTCGATCGAGATGATCCAGCAGGCCAGCGGGTTGCCGGTGGTCTCAAGCAGTGTGTGCACCACCTGGTCTATCCTCAAAAGCCTGGGCCTCGAGCGGCAAGCGCCGGGCGCAGGCGCCTTGTTGTCCGGAAAATATTGAGCCCACTCAAAATCATGAAAACCCAAACCTTCACACGCCCACTGCTGGCCTGCACCCTCGCCCTCACCGGCGCCCTGACCAGCGGCTTGGTTCTGGCGCAAAACTTCCCCACCAAACCCATCACGCTGGTGGTGCCGAACCCGCCCGGCGGCTTTGTGGACGCGTCCGCGCGCATCCTCTCGGATTCACTGGCCAAAGTGGCAGGCCAGCCGGTGGTGATCGACAACAAAGGCGGCGGCAGCGGCAATGTGGCCTACCAATTTGCCGCACGCGCCAACCCAGACGGTTACACACTTCTGAATTCGTATTCGGCCTACCACGTCGGCAACCCGAACCTCTCGCCCAAACTGCCGTGGGCGCAAAAGGATTTTGTGCCGGTGGCGCTGATCACCGTGGCCACCAATGTCATCGCCGTGCACCCGTCGGTGCCCGCCAACAACCTGGCGGAGTTCATCGGCTTCATCAAGAAGAACCCGGCCAAACTCAGTTACGCCTCGCAGGGCAACGGCTCGCTCTCGCACATCGGCACCGAGATGTTCAAGCAGCAGACGCAAAGCAGCATCCTGCACATTCCCTACCGGGGCTCGGGCCCGGCCATTCAAGATGTGCTCTCGGGCCAGGTGCAGGTGTTCATCACCACGCCGCCATCCGTCATGGGCCATGTGCAGGCGGGCAAACTCAAAGGCCTGGCCGTAACCAGCAAAACCCGCCACCCGAGCATGCCCAATGTGCCGACCACGGCCGAAGCGGGCATGAAGGGTTTTGAGCTGGAGGCCTGGATCGGCATCTTCGCGCCCGCCGGCACGCCCGCAGACGTGGTGGCCAAACTCACCGGCCAAATCAAGGCGGCGTTGGAACTGCCTGAAACCAAAACCCGCGCCGACACGGCCGGCATCGAGCTGCGTTACCTCGCGCCCGATGCGCTCGACGCGCTGGTGAAGAAAGACACCGAGTTCTGGGCGAAGACCATCAAGTCAGCGGGGATCACGGCAGACTGAATCACAGCAGCGCGAACCCTATAATTAATACCCATGTTAATTATAGGGAATTTTGAGCGCCACGGCCCAAAATATTGATAAAATACGACGCTAAGTCTTGTATAATATAGATAGTTTGCTATATATTACATAGCAATCAAAAACTTTGTCAACACTCCTCATCGACAACGCGCAGTGCGTCGCCACGCTGGACGCAGACCGCGCCGAACTGCGCGACGCGTCCATTTTCATTCGCGGCAACTTGATCGAGTTTGTCGGCCCCGCAGCGGCCATGCCAGCCGCATTGCGGGCCGAGGCGCAACAAGTGATCGACGCCCGCCACCACCTGGTAACGCCGGGCCTGGTCAACACGCATCACCACATGTTCCAGTCGCTCACCCGGGCGATTCCAGCGGTGCAAAACGCCGAGCTGTTTGGCTGGCTGCGCGGCCTGTACCCGATCTGGGCCGAGCTGACGCCCGAGATGGTCCACGTCAGCACGCAAGTCGCCATGGCCGAGCTCTTGGTGAGCGGCTGCACCACCAGCAGCGACCACCTCTATATCTTCCCCAATGGCTGCCGGCTGGACGACAGCATTGAAGCCGCGCGCGAAATCGGCATGCGTTTCACGGCGTCACGCGGCAGCATGAGTGTGGGCCAGTCCAAGGGCGGCCTGCCGCCCGACAGCCTGGTGGAGGCGGAAGACTTCATCCTGAAAGACTCAGAGCGCGTGATCGAGAAGTTTCACAGCGCCACGCACGGCAGCATGACCCAGATTGCGCTGGCACCCTGCTCCCCTTTCAGCGTCAGCCGCGACTTGATGGCCGAGTCTGCCTACCTCGCGCGCCTGCACAAAGTGCGCCTGCACACCCACCTGGCCGAAAACGACCACGACATCGCCTACACCCGCGAAAAATTCAACTGCACCCCGGTGGAATATGCCGAAAACCTGGGTTGGCTGGGCCACGACGTCTGGCACGCGCATTGTGTGAAGCTGGACGACTTGGGCATCTCGCTGTTTACCGCCTCCAAAACCGGCGTGGCGCATTGCCCGTGCAGCAATATGCGCCTGGCCTCGGGCATCGCGCCCATCCGCAAGATGCTCAACGCTGGCGTGCCAGTGGGCCTGGGCGTGGACGGCAGCGCCAGCAACGATGCCGCCCACATGGTCAATGAAGCGCGCCAGGCGATGCTGCTGGCCCGTGTCGGCCGCGCCATGGCAGGGCCAGAATCACGCGCCACAGCCACGGGAACCCAAACGTTTTTCGGCTGCGACCTCGGCCCTGCCGAGATGACGGCGCGTGACGCGCTGGAGCTGGCCACACGTGGCGGCGCGCAGGTGCTGGGCCGCAGCGACATTGGCCACATCGCCCCCGGCATGTGCGCCGACCTGGCGCTGTTTGACCTGCGCACGCTGGGCTTCGCCGGTGGCGCGGTGCACGACCCGGTAGGCAGCCTGATGTTGTGCGCCAGCAGCCAGGCGGCTTACACCATCGTCAATGGCAAGGTGGTGGTGCGTGAAGGGCGGCTGGCTACCCTGGAACTGGAGCCGCTGATCGAGCGGCACAACCGGCTGGCGGCGCGGTTGGTCAGCTCAGGCGACTGAAGCTCAACTGCAGGAGCGGCGATAATTTTTCCCCCGTTGCCCGCCACGCCAACGCCCACGGCCAGCCTGCTGGCCACGGCACATTGGGTGTCCCCATGCCCAGCTTAACGGGCGAAACGCGGCCATAGCTGTTTACGACGACTTCGGCAACACGTCCGAGACCTTCGCAGTGAAGGAAATCTGATCTCACCATCGATCTGGTATTTACCCTTGCACCACATCCCGGCGTCGCATTGAGCGAAGAAACCCTGTCGGATTAATTTACACACCGCCCACCACGGTGCATAGGGAAAGCGTGCAAGCTGTTGAATATTCACAGGATGTTTAGAAATTTACAAATCGGTACATTTATTGCTTTTGTGAAGTGCTCTTAACCTTTTGGGCTCTGGCGATACGCTTTGCGCTCCCTCTTGCCATTTAAAAAACCAGTTGGAACTTCATGAATTATTCAATGTGCCGAGTTTTCCCGATTGCGCTTGCGGTGGTCGCCGCTGTGAGTTCTGCAAACGCCGCCCCCATTTCCATCCTCTTCGTGGGCAACAGTTACACGTTTGGCCGCTTGGACCCGGTCCTGACTTACAACGCCGCCAGTGTGCGCGACCTCACCAAGCCCCAGGGTCCCTTGGTCGTCGGTTCGAGCGCGAGCACGCCTAAATTCAGCGATGTAACGGGTACCAACTCCTACGGTCCGGGCATGATCAACCCGGTCACAGGCGTCCAGGGCAACTCGTATTCACCACACTCACAAACCAATAGCTGGGGCGGCGTGGCCGGCATCTTCAAGAAATTCACGACGCAGGCGGGCCTGGACTACGACGTGGCTCTTTCCACCCGCAATGCCGCTACGCTGCGCGGCCACTTCCTCAACACCGCTAACAGCAATTGGGATCTTCGCGCAAACATCAGCAGCCAGACATGGAACAAGATGGTATTGCAGGAACAAAGCGACGAGGCGCTGGGGCCGCAGACCGTCAACGGTGTCCCTTTGGGCTCCAACTTGCCATCGATCAGAGCCTATGTCGATCTGATCGAGGACTGGGTACATACCGGCAGGCCGGTTCAAAGCGGGGTCATGACCAACAGCGCCAATAACACCACCTATCGAGAGCGGAACATGTACTACCTCGGCGGCACGGGTAGCGCAGCGGGTATCGCGGGTGGTGCGGGTGGCCAGTACGCCAACGAAGCCGCCTGCGTTGCAGCGGGTGGCACGCCATCGGTGACGGTAGCAGGTGTCACGACATCCGGTTCTTGCGCCAACAATGCCCTGCGCACGATTCCAAACAACTCGAATTTCAGCGCAGCGACCGAAATCTACCTCCAGCAGACCTGGGCCCGCCCCAATCTGATCAATGCCCCTGGTGCAACCACCATCGACCCGGCCACCGGCAATGCCACCTACTCCGGCCCGGCGGCGCCGAGCTACTTCAGCACGCTCGAGGCCATGACTTCCGACATGACCACCGGCGTGCTGTCCGTT
>JANNEZ010000097.1:0-8585 GCA_031379255.1 Rhodoferax sp.
CCGGTCAGCTCGTGCAACCATCGGAAATTGCGTCTGCGCGCAAGTGATGGCGCCAGCGCCTGTCCCGGAAATTTGAGAATTTAGAGAATTGAGAAGGAATCCAGCATGAGCGCCGTTATTGACCACCACGACCACGCCCATGGCGCCGGTCACCACGATGACCACGCCCATCATGGCGCCCCCGCCGGCTGGCGGCGCTGGGTGTTTGCCACCAACCACAAAGACATCGGCACCTTGTATTTGTTGTTCGCGTTCACGATGTTGATGTTTGGCGGCGTTTTGGCGCTGCTGATCCGCGCCGAACTGTTCCAGCCCGGCCTGCAACTGGTCAACCCTGAACTCTTCAACCAGCTCACCACCATGCACGGCGTGGTGATGGTGTTCGGCGCCATCATGCCGGCCTTTGTCGGCTTCGCCAACTGGATGATCCCGTTGCAAATCGGCGCGCCCGACATGGCCTTCGCCCGCATGAACAACCTGAGCTTCTGGCTGGTGATACCCGCCGGCGTGCTGGTGATTCTGTCGTTCTTCATGCCAGGCGGCGCTCCGGCGGCTGGCTGGACGTTTTACGCGCCGCTCACGCTGCAAATGGGCCCCTCCATGGACGCCGGCATTTTCGCGCTGCACATCCTGGGCGCCAGCTCCATCATGGGTTCGATCAACATCATCGTCACCATCCTGAACATGCGCGCCCCCGGCATGACGCTGATGAAGATGCCGATGTTCTGCTGGACCTGGCTGATCACCGCCTACCTGCTGATCGCCGTGATGCCCGTGCTGGCCGGCGCCATCACCATGACGCTGACGGATCGCCACTTTGGCACCAGCTTCTTCAACCCGGCCGCCGGCGGCGACCCGGTGATGTTCCAGCACATCTTCTGGTTCTTCGGCCACCCCGAGGTTTACATCATGATCTTGCCGGCCTTCGGCATCATCAGCCAGGTGGTGCCGGCGTTTGCCCGCAAACGCCTGTTTGGTTATGCCTCCATGGTCTACGCCACCTCGTCGATTGCCATCCTCTCGTTCATCGTGTGGGCGCACCACATGTTCACCACCGGCATGCCGGTGACCGGCCAGTTGTTTTTCATGTACGCCACCATGCTGATCGCCGTGCCCACGGCCGTGAAGATCTTCAACTGGATCGCCACCATGTGGCAGGGCTCGATGACGTTTGAAACGCCGATGTTGTTCGCCGTGGGTTTCATCTTCGTGTTCACCATGGGTGGTTTCACCGGCCTGATCCTGGCCATGGCGCCGATTGACATCCAGCTGCAGGACACCTATTACGTCGTCGCCCACTTCCACTACGTGCTGGTGGCCGGTTCACTGTATGGCATGTTCGCCGGTTATTACTACTGGGCGCCCAAGTGGACCGGTATCATGTACAACGAAACCCGGGGCAAGATCCATTTCTGGTGGTCACTGATCGCCTTCAACGTCACCTTCTTCCCGATGCACTTCCTGGGTCTGGCCGGCATGCCACGCCGTTACGCCGACTACCCGATGCAGTTCGCCGACTTCAACATGCTGGCTTCCATCGGGGCGTTTGGCTTCGGCCTGGCGCAGGTGTATTTCTTCTTCTTCATTGTCTTGCCCGGCATGCGCGGCAAGGGTGAGACCGCTTCCCAAAAGCCATGGGAAGGGGCTGAAGGCCTGGAGTGGGAAGTGCCGTCACCGGCGCCATTCCACACCTTTGAGACGCCACCCAAGCTCAACGCCGCGGCGAACCAGGTGGTGGGCTGAAACCGGACCTTTGATTTTTGCCGCTTAACGCCATGACCCCGGAACAGAAACGAGCCAACCGCAGAACAGGACTGATCCTGGGATCCATCGCGCTCGTGTTTTTGCTCGGGTTTGTCGCCAAGATGGCCTTGCTGGGCAAATAAGCCCAGCCCTTGCCTGGCCGCCTCCCATGAACCTGAAACTCGAAAACGTGAGACTGCTGGGCAAGCTGGCCGTGGTCACGGCGGGCATGTTCGGGTTTGGTTACGCGCTGATTCCCTTGTACAAGGCGATCTGTGAGGCCACCGGCATCAATATTCTGGCCTTGGGCGACACCAACCTGCCTGGCGCCAAAAAATTGACCGCCAAAGACGTTGCCAACACACAGGTGGACTTGTCGCGCACCATCACCGTCGAATTTGATGCCAATGCGCGCGGGCCCTGGGAATTCAAGCCGCAGAAGGCCTCGTTGCAAGTGCATCCGGGCGAGCTTGCCACGGTGATGTACGAGTTCCAGAATACGCAAAACCGCCGCATGGCCGCTCAGGCGATTCCCAGCTACGCGCCCATGCAGGCTTCGGCCCATTTCAACAAGCTGGAGTGTTTCTGTTTCCAGCAGTACACCCTGGATCCAGGCGAGAAAAAGCAGTGGCCGGTGGCGTTTGTGATTGACCCGAAGTTGTCGCGTGACGTGACCACCATCACGCTGTCGTACACCTTTTTTGAAGTCGGCAGCAAGACACCGGCAGCGCCAACGGCCGATTCCTCCAGGGTTTTGGTGAAACCGGCAGTGGCGGGAGCGGGCGCATGAGCGAAGGCCGCGTCATTGACCAGGCTCCCAAAATGTCGTTTGGCCGAAGCATAAAAACCGTCGCCTGGTCGTTTTTGGGTATCCGCAAACACAGCGAGTTTGAAGATGATTTGGCCCGCGTCAACCCGTTGCACGTGATTGCCGTGGCGGTGACGGCGGTGCTGCTGTTTGTGGTCGGTTTGATATTTTTTGTGAACTGGGTCGCCGCGACATAGCTGCCCCCGGAAATTTGATTTTTGAATAAGGTTTGAAGCTGACATGAGTTCAACATCCCACGGTGGCACCCCCTACTACTTCGTGCCCAACCCGTCGCGCCACCCGGCGATGGCGGCGCTTGGCCTGTTTTTCACATTTTTTGGCGGCGCGCAGTGGATGAATGGCGCCGACTGGGGCAAATGGGCCATGACTGCCGGCCTGTTGTGGTTCCTGTGGGTGCTCTTCAGCTGGTTCAGTGACGCGATCGCGGAGAGCGAAGGCCACCAATACGGCCACAAGATCGACATTTCGTTCCGCTGGAGCATGAGCTGGTTCATCTTCTCGGAAGTGATGTTTTTCGGCGCGTTTTTCTCCGCCCTGTGGTGGGTGCGCGCGCATTCGGTGCCCGCTTTGGGCAGTTTGGAAAACGCCGTGTTGTGGCCGGATTTCAAAGCCGTCTGGCCCAGCCTCGCGGCCGGTGTTACCGCCGCGCCGGCAGCCATCATCGAGCCCTTCACGACGATGACGCCGTTCTGGTTGCCAACCATCAATACCGCCTTGTTGTTGTCTTCCGGCGTCACCTTGACGATCGCCCACCATGCCCTGCAGCACAACAACCGCGCCCGCACCATCGCCTTCATGTGGCTCACCGTGCTGCTGGGTCTGGTGTTCCTGTTTGTTCAGGGTTACGAGTATGCGCACGCCTACAGCGACTTGAACCTCAAGCTTACTTCGGGCGTGTATGGCTCCACCTTTTTCCTGCTCACGGGCTTTCACGGTTTCCACGTGTTTGTCGGCATGTTGATGCTGTTCTTCATCACCCTGCGCCTGCACAAGGGCCATTTCACGGCCGACCGCCACTTCGGTTTTGAAGGCGCAGCCTGGTACTGGCACTTTGTGGATGTGGTCTGGTTGGGGCTGTATATCCTGGTCTATTGGTTGTAGGTTGACCGCAAAGCCAGCCTGGCGCCTGGGTTTGGGCAACCAGCCGGGCTTGGGCAAAAGGCACCGCTCGCGGTGCCTTTTTTGATGTTGGCTCGGCGCTTATCGGCTCAAGGGAATTCCGGTCGGCTGCACGTAGCCCAGCTTCCAGGCCACCAGAATACAAATGAACAGGAAGATCGAGATCCCCACACGCAAGGCCAGCGCGCGGAACATATTCGACGATTTCTGTTTATCGTCTTTGGCGTCTTTGCCGCCCCGCATCATGAAAAACAGCGCACTGGCGAGGCTGCCCAGAATGCCAATGAAGGCCAGGATGACGAAATATTTCATGCAATGGATTATCCTGTGAGCGCAGCCGCGAAAAGCTTGTGAACCGGCCATTGAAATTCTGGCTGGTCAGCTTGGCCGCCGCGTTGTCTGTCATTGCGACCCTGAGCCTGGGGCATTGGCAGCTCAAACGCGCCTGGGCCAAGGAAGGGCTGGCAGCGGCGATCGAAGCCCAAGGCGCGTTGGCGCCGCTGGACAACCCAGCCTTCGCCAACCAGGGTTCCCTGCCTGCCAATTTGCACAGAAAAGCCAGGCTCACGGGCACGTGGGCCGCGGCGCACACGGTTTTTCTGGACAACCGCCAGATGGACGCCAAGCCCGGCTTTTACGTGCTCACACCGCTGCGCCTGCAGGATTCTGCGGCCGTTGTGCTGGTGCAGCGCGGCTGGGCGCCCCGCAATTTCCAGGACCGCAGCCAGTTGCCGCCCGTCGCCGCCGGCTCTGGGTTGGTGCAGATTGAGGGTCGCGTCGAAGCGCCGCCGTCCCGCCTGTTTGACCTTGGCAACGAAGGGCAGGGGCCGATCCGGCAAAATCTGGACATGACAGCTTTTGCGCGCGAAACCGGCTTGGCCTTGTTGCCGGTCTCGTTGGTCCAGACGGCGGCAGGTGATGCTGCCAACGATGGTTTGTTGCGCAACTGGCCCGTGCCCATTTCGGGTGCTGGCAAAAATTATGGTTACGCCTTTCAGTGGTTTGCCTTGAGCGCCCTGATTGTTGCCCTTTATGGCTGGTTTCAGTTTGGCAAGAAATATGTCGCACAGCGCAAATCCTGAATCCACCGCAACGGCCCCGGCCCGCAGTTCCGGCGACGAGCCGCTGGGTCTCACCGTGCATTCGCTGCCCAACCCGGCCCTGGCGACGGATGAAGGCAAACGCACGGCAAGCGGCCGCTGGAAGATGATCCTGGTGTTGCTCATCTGCGCAGCCCCAGTGATCGCCTCCTATCTCACCTACTATGTGGTTCGGCCGGACGGGCGGCGCAATTTTGGCCAGTTGATCGAACCCCAGCGCAGTTTGCCCAATCTGAATGCCGCCACGCTCGAGGGCAGGCCGGTCAACCTGCAGAGCCTCAAGGGCCAATGGCTGCTGGTGAGTGTCGGCAGCGGCGCCTGCAGCGAGGCTTGCGCGCACAACCTGTACCTGCAACGGCAACTGCACACCAGTCTGGGCAAAGACAAAGATCGTGTCGAACGCATCTGGCTGATTGCCGACACCACGCCGGCCGACCAAAAACCTGTAGACGCCGCGCTGCGCACCGCCATCACCGACGCCGTCATCCTGCGCCTGGGCGCATCGCAACTTGCTGGTTGGCTGGCACCCGCTGACGGCCAGAGTCTGGCGGACCACCTGTACCTGGTCGACCCGATGGGCAACTGGATGATGCGCTTCCCGGCCAAACTCGATCTGACCGCCGCCGCCAAGGCCAAAAAAGACATCGAGCGCCTGTTGCGGGCATCGGCCTCCTGGGACACAGCTGGGCGTTGACGCGCCCGTTTTGCCTGCCGCCATGACCCACCCCGCGCTGTACAACCTTGCTCCGCTGGCGCCCATGCTGCTGGTCGGGCTGGTGTTGGCCCTTGTGCCCGTCGCCTGGGTGGCCTGGCGCCACCGCCAGGGCACGCCGGTGAGCCGGGTGCGGGCCTTGACCCTGCTGACCCTGTTTTTGACCTTCGACCTGGTGCTGTTTGGCGCCTTCACCCGTTTGACCGATTCCGGCCTGGGCTGCCCGGACTGGCCGGGTTGTTACGGCACCGCGAGTCCTTTGAACGCCGCAGCCAGCATCGAGGCCGCCGAGGCAACCCTGCCCAGTGGCCCGGTGACCCAGCGCAAAGCCTGGATCGAAATGATCCACCGTTACCTCGCCACCGGCGTCGGCGCCTTGATCCTGCTGGTCGCGGTGCTCGGCTGGAACCGCCTGCGCGCCAACCGCGGTTGGGCGCTGGCTACGCTGGTCTGGGTCTGCGTGCAAGGCGCGTTTGGCGCGCTCACGGTGACCATGAAACTTTTTCCGGCCATCGTCACCCTGCATTTGTTGGGTGGACTGATTCTGCTGGCCCTGTTGACGGTTCAGGTGGCGCGCCAGGCCGATACGCCCGCGCGGCCCGTGGCCTTGGGTGGCGCCGGAAGCGCATTGCTCTGGCTGGGCATTGCCGCGCTGGCCGTTCAGGTGGCCTTGGGCGGCTGGGTCAGCACCAACTATGCAGTGTTGGCTTGCAGTGATTTCCCGCGCTGCCAGGGCAGCTTCTGGCCGCCGATGGATTTTGCGCAGGGGTTTGAAGTCTGGCGGCCTTTGGGCATGACGGGCGCGGCCGGGCTCAGCGGCGACGGCGAGCATATCTCTTTCGCGGCGCTCACGGCGATCCACTTCGTGCACCGGGCCTGGGCGCTGGTGGTGGTTGTGTTATTGGGCGTATTGGCTTGGCGCTTGAATCGCCACCCCGCACTTCGCGCGGCCTCACGCTGGCTTGCGGGCTTGCTGGGCATGCAAGTCGCCACCGGCCTGGCCAATGTGGTGTTGGGCTGGCCCCTGCTGGCGGCCGTGTTGCACACCGGCGGCGCAGCGGCGCTGGTGGTCGTGCTCGCGGGGGTGGTGTGCGCCACGCGCTCGGCGGCGGCGCATACCCGCGAAGCTTCCTCGGCCTGGAGTGCTGCAGCATGAGTGAGGCGCAGGTCTTGGCCAAGCCGTCCTGGCGCACCGTGCTCGCGCAATACAACGCGCTGACCAAACCGCGCGTGATCCAGCTCATCGTGTTCTGCGCACTGATCGGCATGGTGCTGGCGGTGCCCGGCTTGCCCTCTCTGGCACAGCTCAAACTCGCCGCCATCGCCTGCTTTGGCATCTGGCTCGTGGCCGGTGCTGCGGCGGCGTTCAATTGCCTGGTCGAGAAGGGCATCGACGCCAAAATGAAGCGCACCGCGTGGCGGCCCACCGCCAAGGGCGAGCTGAGTGATGTGCAAACCGGCCTTTTCTCCGCCATCCTGTGCGCGCTGGGTTCGGCGCTGCTGTACCTCTGGGTCAACCCGCTGACCATGTGGCTCACCTTCGCCACCTTTGTCGGTTACGCCGTGGTCTACACCGTGATCCTGAAGCCGCTCACGCCGCAAAACATCGTGATCGGCGGCGCTTCCGGCGCCATGCCGCCGGTGCTGGGCTGGGCGGCGATGACCGGTGAGGTCGGCCCAGAAGCGCTGATTCTCTTCCTCATCATCTTCCTGTGGACGCCGCCACACTTCTGGGCGCTGGCGCTGTACCGCGTGGAAGACTACCGAAAATCCGGCCTGCCGATGTTGCCGGTCACCCATGGCAGCGCGTTCACCCGGCTGCAGATCGTGCTCTACACCTTCATCCTGTTTGCCGCCTGCCTGTTGCCGTTTTTGTATGGCATGAGCTCCTGGATTTACCTGGGCGTGGCGGTGGCGGTGAGTCTGGGGTTTTGCGGCTACGCGATTGCCCTGTGGCGCAACTACTCCGACGCGCTTGCGCGCAAGACCTTCCGTTTTTCATTGATCCACCTCAGCGTCTTGTTTGCCGCGTTTCTGGTGGACCACTATGTTTTTTGAATGACCTCGCTTGACTTCAAGCAGCCGCCCATGAAACGCCGAACCGCCCTTCAATCCATCACCCGTGGCGCCGCTGTGGCAGTGTCTGGCGGCCTGGTGGCGTCGCTCCTGGGCGCCTGCTCCGAAAACAAACCCTCGTTTGTCTCGATCGACGTCACCGGCGCCGATTACGCCAAAGACTTCGCGCTGGCTGGCCCGCAAGGCGGCCCGCTGAAAGACCACAACGGCCAGCCCCGCGCCATCAAGGATTTCGCCGGCAAGGTGGTGGTTTTGTTCTTCGGCTACACCCAATGCCCCGACGTCTGCCCGACCACCATGGCCGAGCTGGCCGAAGTGAAAAAGCTGTTGGGCAAAGACGGCGACAAGCTCCAGGCCGTGTTCATCACCGTCGACCCGGCACGCGACACGCCCGAGGTGCTCAAAGCCTACATGACCAACTTCGACCCGGCTTTCCTCGCGCTCATTCCAGCCGCCGCCCAGCTCCCCGAGCTGGCGAAGAACTACAAGGTGTATTACAAGAAAGTCGACGGCAAAACGCCCACCAGTTACACCATGGACCACTCGGCCGGCAGTTTTGTCTATGACACGCGCGGGCAGTTGCGCCTGTACACGCGGTATGGCAGCGGCGCCAAGGCGCTGGCCTCAGACATCGCGCAACTCCTGAAACAGGCCTGAACCACAATTGTTAACATGAGTGACGGGCTGTCCTGTTAGCTCCACAGCGGTATGATTTCAGCATGGATGGCAAGCAGAAACCACCAAAGGCCGGAGTCGATTATCCCAAGACGATGGTTCAATTCGTGGATTGGTTCCATACGGAGCAGGGTTGCCGCGACTACCTGGAGAAGCTTCGTTGGCCAGCGGGCGAGCTGGTCTGTCCGCAATGCGGGGTGGTCGCACCGGTAGAGCGCATCAGCCGCGCCAGGCTGGTTTGCCCGGCCTGCAAACATCAGGCCACCGCCACCGCAGGCACGATCTTCGAGAAGACCCGCACCGACCTGAGGGCTTGGTTTGTCGCCATCTG
>JANNEZ010000196.1:0-16638 GCA_031379255.1 Rhodoferax sp.
AATCAAACTCGCAGGCCTGGCCGATGATGATCGGGCCGGCTCCGATGATGAGGATGCTCTGGATGTCGGTTCTTTTTGCCATTATTTCTTCCCTGCGGCTTGTTCATCTGCCTGTGCCATCAAGCCGGTGAAGCGGTCAAACAGGTAAGCGATGTCGTGTGGCCCCGGTGATGCCTCCGGGTGGCCCTGGAAACAGAATGCCGGTTTGTCAGTGCGGGCGAGCCCCTGCAACGTGCCGTCAAACAGGCTGACGTGGGTGGCGCGCAGGTTCGCGGGCAGCGATTTTTCATCGACCGCAAAACCATGGTTCTGGCTGGTGATGCTGACGCGGCCGGTGTCCAGGTCTTTGACCGGGTGGTTGGCGCCGTGGTGGCCGAATTTCATCTTGAAGGTCTTGGCGCCAGATGCCAGCGCCATGATTTGATGGCCGAGGCAAATGCCGAAAACAGGAATGCCGGTTTCGATCAGTTCACGTGCGGCGTCGATTGCGTAGTCACACGGCTGTGGGTCACCCGGGCCATTGGAGAGGAAGACGCCATCGGGTTTGAGCGCCAGCGCCGCCTTGGCGCTGGTTTGGGCAGGCACCACCGTGACTTGGCAGCCCCGCTGCGCCAGCATGCGCAGGATGTTGTACTTCACACCAAAGTCGTATGCGACCACGTGAAATTGCGGCTGTATTTGTTCCCCAAATCCCGGCGAACCAGGGGTTGCGGGCTGTTTCAAGCGCCATTCGGTTTCTTTCCAGTCGAAGGCCGCTTTGGCGCTGACCACTTTGGCCAAATCCAGTCCGGCCATGCTGGGTGCGGCTTTGGCGGCTGCAAGCGCCTGGTCAATCACGGCCTTCGACACCGCCTGGCCGGGCGCCAGCGCCAGAATGCAGCCGTTTTGGCTGCCATGGGTGCGCAACTGGCGCGTCAACTGGCGTGTGTCCAGATTGGCGATGGCGACCGTTCCGGCATGCAGGAGGTAGTCGCCCAGATTTTGCGTTGAACGGAAATTCGAGGCCAGCTGGGACAGATCGCGAATGATCAATCCGGCCGCAAAAACCTGGCGGGACTCGATGTCCTGCGCATTGGCGCCATAGTTGCCGATGTGGGGGTAGGTGAGCGTGACAATCTGCTGGCAATAACTCGGGTCGGTCAGGATTTCCTGATAACCGGTCATCGAGGTGTTGAAAACGACTTCGCCAACTATGGAACCGCTGGCCCCGATGGAAATGCCTTGGAAAACGGCGCCATCGGCGAGAGCCAGAATGGCTTTGGGCGCGGTGGCCTTGAGGGACAAAAGCACAGGGTTCTCCGAATTGAATGCGGGTGACCCAAGCATTGAAAAGCTTCAACCGGCGTCTGGCGGCCAGGTGGCAACTTGAATGCTGCTGATGTGAGGTGTGGCTTGTGCGACGCTTGGGGCGGGGATGTGCTGGAAAGCCTCTGATTATAACTTGAACGACCCGCCGATCGAGCTCGCATGGAGGCAAATTGCGGCGGCGGCGGCCACGTTCAGCGATTCCTCACCGCCCGGCTGCGCAATCCGGACGGTCAACGCCGAACGCGCCAGCAATTCATGGCTGATGCCCTGCCCTTCGTGGCCCAATACCCAGGCGCAGGGGCGGGGGAAATTCTGCTCGTGCACGAATTTTCCCAAGTGCGAACTGGTGGCAACCAGCGGCATCTGAAGCGCGTCCAGGCCGGCCGGAGCCAGGCCCTCAAACAGTTTCAGGCCAAAGTGCGCGCCCATACCTGCGCGCAGGACTTTGGGAGACCAAAGCGCCGCTGTTCCTTGAAGCGCCACTACCTGATGGAATCCGAAAGCCGCCGCGCTGCGCAAAATGGAGCCGACGTTGCCGGCGTCCTGCACCCGGTCCAGAACGACCGTCATGGCGTCGCCTTGAATGGGCCGCGCAGGTGGCAGGTCGATCACAAAGCCCAGGGCAGCCGGCGACTCCAGGCCGCTGAGCTCCTTGAACAGGCGATTGGGAAGTACCAGGCTTTTAGCCGCATGGCGCGAATAATTTTCAGCCTCTAGCGGCCAATTTGACTCCGAGAACACTGCGATCGCAGCCTTTTGGCGACGCTCAATGGCTGCGCGGCACAAATGATCGCCCTCCACCCAGAACCGCCCTTGTTTTCGGTAGGCCGTGTTGTCGTGGGCGAGACGGCGCAACGCTTTGAAAACCGGGTTGTCACTGGAGGTGATGGAGATCACATCTGCCCGTCCGGCATCTTGTTCAACCATGGCTGCCACCTGAGCCGGCGCGCTCAAGCCAATCGCTGACTGGCCGGAAACTTTTCCGATGTTCCGGGCAAGGTCCATATTGTTGCAATGCCTGCATGTGCGCGTTCGTTCCGTACCCTTTGTGGCAATCAAAACCATACAGCGGATAACGCTCATGAATCTTGGCGCACCAGCGGTCGCGGTGCACTTTTGCGAGAATTGAGGCTGCGGAAATGGATGGCACCTTTGCATCGCCCTTCACGATGGCCTCGGCCAACATATCCAGCACCGGCAGGCAGTTTCCATCGACCAGGGTTTTGACTGGTTTGAGGCGCAGTCCGGCCACGGCCCGCTGCATCGCCAGCAGCGTTGCCTGCAGGATATTGAGTCGGTCGATTTCTTCCACACTGGCCTGAGCGATGGCAAAACAAAGCGCTTTGGCCCGAATTTCGTCAAAAAGTTTTTCACGGCGCAGCGCTGTGAGCGCTTTCGAATCGGCCAGTCCGGCGATCGGGTTGTGGTCGTCCAGGATCACTGCCGCGGCAACCACGGGACCCGCCAGCGGCCCGCGCCCAGCCTCATCCACGCCCGCAGTCAGTCCCGGCGTGTCCCAAATCAGGGTGGCTTGTTCAGCCTTGAAGAACTTTCTGGATCGCATCGGTCGAAAGTTTTGGGGTGTCACGCGTCAATTGCGAATGGAGTTCGGCAAACCGCCCTTGAATGGACTCGACCTTGCCTGGGTTTGCCATCCAGTCCAACAATGCGCCGGCCAATGCTTTGGGCGTGGCGGCTTCCTGAAGGAACTCCGGAACGACAAAGTCGCGACAGAGGATGTTTGGCAAACCCACCCAGGGCTGCAATTTTTTTCGCTGCATGATTTGCCATGACAGCCAATTCATGTTGTAGGCGATCACCATAGGGCGCTTGAAAAGGGCCGCTTCCAGGGTCGCTGTGCCGCTGGCGACAAGGGCGGCGTCGCAGGCGGCCAGCGCCGTGTGCGACTGGCCATCGAGAATCTTCAAGTGCGGCAACATGCCAGCGTTTTGGGCTGCCTCGGTGATCTGCGCCCGCAGCGATGCAATCACTGGCACGATGAATTGCGTGTTCGGCCTGTTTTTTTTCACCAGCGCTGCAGCCTCAAAAAATCGGCCCGCCAAATACCTGATTTCGGAATGCCGGCTGCCGGGCAGGATAGCGACCACCGGCTCGCCCTCGCCCAGACACAGCAATGCCCGGGCGGCCGCCCGGTCGGCCTGCGCCGGGATCATGTGAGCCAATGGATGCCCGACATAGGTCGCATCGATACCGTGTTCCCGCAACAAGGCGACTTCAAACGGAAAAATGCACAACACGTGGCTCACGCTCTGGCGGATTTTATCGATCCTGCGCGGCCGCCAGGCCCAAATCGAGGGGCAAATGAAATGCACGGTTTTGACGCCGTGTGCCAGCAGGCCCTGCTCCAAATCGAGGTTGAAATCTGGCGCGTCGACGCCAAGGAAAATATCCGGCTTTTGTTTCAATAATCGCGCCTTGAGCTGCGAGCGTATCCCCACGATTTCCCGGTAATGCCGGAGAACCTCCACATAACCCCGCACCGCGAGTTTTTCACTGGGCCACCAGGCGTCAAACCCCTGGGCTGTCATTTTTGGCCCGCCAATTCCAGCAAATTTGGCAACCGGCCAGCGACTGGCAATTGCATCCATAAGCGACGCCGCCAGCATATCGCCAGAGGCTTCGCCGGCTACCATTGCAATGCTTGGCGCCACGCCGTTTTCACCAGACGGTTTGGCTGACAAAGCCGCGGTTCAACGAACCAGCCCGCGCTGGGCAGAGATGTCCGCCAAGAAATCGAGCATCATCTTCACATCGGCTGCAACGCCGGGTTGGTCAACCTCGAGCTTGCCGATCGCCAGGCGCGCCTGTTCCAACGTAAGGCCGTCCCGGTAAAGGGCGCGGTGCATCGCCTTGACGACCGTGATCCGTTCAGGCGAAAAACCACGGCGACGCAGGCCCTCAAGGTTCATTGCCCTGGCGGCGGCAGGTTGCCCCTGGCACATGACAAACGGCGGCAAATCCGCAAACAGGAGCGAACACATCGCTGTCATGCAATGGGCGCCGATGCGTACAAACTGGTGCACGACGGTGAATCCACCCAGAATCGCCCAGTCATCCACCTGCACATGCCCGGCCAACTGGGAATTGTTGGCGAATATGGTGTGGCTTCCGACTTGGCAGTCATGGGCGAGATGCACATAGGCCATGATCCAGTTGTCATTGCCAACACGGGTTATGCCAAGATCGCCGGGTGAACCGATGTTGAAGGTGCAAAACTCACGAATGGTGTTGCGGTCCCCAATGACCAGTTCGCAGGGTTCGCCTGCGTATTTTTTGTCTTGCGGGATGGCCCCGAGGGAACTGAATTGAAAAATGCGGTTGTCGCGGCCGATGGTGGTATGGCCCTCGATGACGCAATGCGGCCCAATGCTGGTTCCTCCAGCCACTTTGACATGGGGACCAATCACCGTGAAGGGCCCCACGGCAACAGAGGGGTCAAGCTGGGCCAGCCTGTCAACAACCGCAGTGGCGTGAATGTTGCTCAACAATGTGCTCGCACTTCAATTCAGGCGATGGTGCGCATGGTGCACATCAATTCAGCCTCGCATGCCAGATTGCCGTCAACCCTCGCCACGCCCTTGAATTTGAAAATTCCGGCTTTCATGCGCTCAAGGCTGACATCCATGACAAGCTGGTCGCCAGGTTCCACCGGTCGCTTGAAACGCGCTGCGTCAATACCGGCGAAGTAGTAGACCGTTTTGTCGTCGGGTACGACGCCCAGCGTGTCGAACGCCAGCAAAGCAGCTGCCTGGGCCATCGCCTCAAGCATCAAGACGCCTGGCATAACCGGACGATGGGGAAAATGTCCTTCGAAGAAGGGTTCGTTGATGGTGACGTTTTTCAGCGCCTTGATACGCACGCCTTTTTCGAGCTCAAGCACCCGATCGACCAGCAAGATCGGGTACCGGTGCGGCAATTTCTTCAGGATTTCGTGAATATTCAATGTGCTCATACGGATCTTGCGGGTATTTTCTCCAGGGCGCGAAGGCGATCACGGAGCCCATGCAATTGCTTTAGCGTGGCCGCGTTTTTCTCCCATGCGTTATTGTCGTCAATGGGAAACACGCCTGTGTAATGACCGGGTTTGGAAATTGACCTTGTCACCACTGAAGCGGCCGAGATATGGACATTGTCGCCAATTGTGAGGTGTCCAAGCACGATTGCACCACCGCCGACGGTGCAATGCGCCCCAATGATGGCACTGCCCGCCACACCAGCGCAACCGGCCATGGCGGTATGCCTGCCAACCCGGACGTTGTGCCCAATCTGAATCAGGTTGTCGAGCTTGACGCCGTCTTCAATGACCGTGTCTTCCAGAGCACCTCTGTCAATGCAGGTATTGGCGCCAATTTCAACGTCGTCCCCAATCCTCACCGAACCAAGCTGCTCGATTTTTTCCCAGGCGCCGTTGTTGGGCGCAAAGCCAAATCCATCTGCGCCAATAACA
Source organism: Rhodoferax sp. (assembly GCA_031379255.1). Lineage (GTDB taxonomy): Bacteria > Pseudomonadota > Gammaproteobacteria > Burkholderiales > Burkholderiaceae_C > JANYCG01. The sequence goes on from JANNEZ010000196.1 coordinate 5,777, forward strand.
ACTCCGGAATGCAAAACGCAACGTGCGCCTACCACGCAGTTCTCGCCAATGGCAACCCTGGATCTGAGGATGCTGTCAGCGCCAATCTGCGCGCCCTGCTCAATGACACACAAGGGGCCCACTTTCGCAGTGGAATGCACAAAGGCGGCGGGGTCCACGACAGCGGAAGGGTGAATGCGGGCTACCCCGGAATCAACGGTCGGGGTCAAGTGGCGTTTCCACAATTGGGTCACGCGGGCGTAATACAGGTAGGGGTTCTCAACCACGATGCACGCGCCCCGCGCCAAGGCGGACTCGCTCATTTGCGGGCTGACAATCACGCACGCAGCCTTTGAAACCGCCAGATCGGGTCGATAGCGCGGATTGCTCAGAAAACTCAGATCCCCCGCCGTTGCGGAAATCAAAGTCGATATGCCGACGATTGGGGTGTCACGGTCGCCATAGAGCGTTCCACCAAGGGCATCTACGATAGTTCCTAAACGAAACGCCACATTCCGACAGGCTCAGGCCGCTCCCGCCACCAGTTATCGAGCAGCGCCCGCGTTGAGCGCGCGGATCACCTTATCGGTGATGTCATGCTTGGGATTGACGTATACAGCCTCCTGCAAAACCAGGTCGTACTTCTCCGCTTCGGCGACAGTTTTAACAACCCGGTTGGCGCGCTCAAGAACTTGCTGCAGTTCTTCGTTTTTCCGCGAGTTCAAATCCTCCTGAAACTCCCGACGCTTGCGTTGGAAATCCCGGTCCAGATCGACAAGTTGTTTTTGCCGCGTCGCGCGCTGACTTTCCGAAAGCGTAGGCGACTCTCGCTCCAGCTTGTCGGCACTGCTCTTGAGGCTGGCGCCAAGCTCCTGCAAATCCTTTTCGCGCTTGGAGAATTCTTGCTCAAGTTTGGCTTGCGCCGCCTTGGCCGTGCTCGCTTCTTTGAAAATGCGGTCGGTATTGACAAAGCCAATGCGAAATTCCTGCGCGTGCGCAGCTGACAACGACAGTGCGCTGAAAGCAGCAAACGCCAACCACCAGCGACGAAAATTGGGTTTCATTAGAACGATGTACCGATCTGGAATTGAATAGACTGAATTCTATCGCCGTTGAATGTCCGCAAGGGTTTTGCGTAAGCCAGCCGAAGCGGGCCGACGGGTGATATCCAGCTGACGCCGATACCGGCCGACGACCGCAGGTCTGTCAGAGTGAATGGATCGTTCTCGCCGTAGACGTTGCCCATGTCCAGAAATCCGTACATGCGCAAAGTTCGGTCATTGCCGGCGCCCGGGAAGGGGAAAAGGACTTCCGCATTGACGTTGAATTTGCGGGTCCCGCCGATGGCGATATCCGTCACAGGATCTCGGGGCCCCAGGCTGGCTTGCTCGAATCCCCGGACAGATCCCAATCCCCCGCCAAAATAATTCTTGAAAAGCGGGTAAGGACGGTCACCGGAAGCGACGCCCATTCCCACTTCGGCGTTGATGGCTGCGGTGAACTGTTTGTTGATCGGAAAATACTGCTGGTATTGGTAAGTTGCCTTTACATACCGCGCGTCTCCCCCCACTCCCCACTCCCCCGAGGCGCGCTGGTAGACGCCTGTGGTTGGAACTATTGCGCTGTCTCGCCGGTCACGCCCCCACCCAATGGTCAAGGGGACAATGCTGCTGCTGAAGCCAAACTGGTTCGCATAATTCTGATAGGACGTTGGGAGCAAGGTTCCAGGAACAATTTCAGTTCGCTCCACGCCAAGGCCGAAATAAATCGTATCCGACTCTGTAAATGGCACACCAAACCGCAAGCTCGCGCCAGAAGTTATCAACTGGTAATAACTCTGATCCTGATACGGACTGGTTGTGCGGTGGTATACATCGACCGAGCGGGAGACGCCATCGGCGGTGAAATAGGGATTTGTCGTGTTGATCACGATGGTTCGATTGATTTTGCTGGTATCGATGTTGATGCCGAGGGAGTTTCCCGAGCCAAATGCGTTATCTTGACGAATTCCAAAAGACAGCCCCAAGCCGTCGCTGCTGGAAAAATTGCCACCCAGGTTCAGGCTTCCGGTCGGTTTTTCCGACACCAAAATCGTTAAGTCGACCTGGTCTGGGCTTCCTGGCACCTCGCGGGTTTCGATGCCCACTTCCTTGAAATACCCCAACCGGTCTACCCGGTCGCGTGACAGTTTGATTTTGTCGGCGTCGTACCACGATGCCTCAAATTGACGAAATTCACGACGGATCACCTCGTCGCGCGTTCGGGTGTTGCCAGCCACGTTGATTTGCCGGACATAGGCCCTGCGCGCTGGGTCTGCCAGAAGTACCAGCGCCACACGATTGTTCGCTCTGTCGATTTCTGGGCGTGCATCCACCCGCGCAAACGCGTATCCGAAATTCCCAAAATAGTCTGAAAAGGCTTTTGTGGTCTGGCTGACCAGATCTGCGTTATAGGCTTCCCCCGGCCGGATGGACACCAAGGATCTGAATTCGTCCTCGCGGCTCAGGTAATTGCCTTGCAGCCTGACACTTGAAACCACAAACCGCTCACCCTCGGTGATGTTGATGGTAACGGCGATGTCCCGCTTGTTGGGGGAAATTGCAACCTGTGTGGAGTCCAGGTTGAATTCGATAAAGCCACGGGTCAAATAATAGGAGCGCAGGGTCTCAATGTCGGCATTCAGCTTGGTCCGCGAATACCGATCCGATTTGGTGTACCAGCTCAGCCAGCCGCCGGTGTCGAGGTCAAACAGGTTTCGAAGTGACGACTCGGAAAACGACTTGTTGCCGACGATCCGGATTTCGTTGATTTTCGCGGGCTCGCCTTCTGTCACTGTGAACAACAGGTTCACACGGTTGCGCTCAATGGGCGTAACGGTCGTCACCACCTCCGAACCATACAGGCTTCGGTTGATGTACTGTCGCTTGAGTTCCTGTTCGGCGCGATCAACCAAGGCGAGATCAAATGGCCTGCCGTCGGCCAGTCCCACGTCACGCAGGGCCTTTTTGAGCAGGTCCTTGTCAAATTCCTTGGTGCCGGCGAAATCCAGCTCCGCCAATGTTGGCCGCTCCTCGACAATAACGACCAGCACATCACCGGTGGTTTCAAGGCGAACATCCTTGAACAGGCCCAACGCGAACAGCGAACGAATGGCGGAAGCCCCTTTTTCATCGTTGTAGGTATCGCCAACACGCACCGGAATTGACGCAAAAATGGTGCCCGCCTCAACGCGCTGAAGCCCCTCGACGCGTATGTCCCGGATCTGAAACGGTTCCACTGCCCAGGCCAGCGTGGCGATAAAAATCTGCGCAATGGACAGCAACAGCCTGATTCGAAACGATTTGATTGACATCTTAATTTTTAAATGGTGGATTGGTCGTCCGGTTCATCCGGGCACGCTCCGGATTTACCCAATCAAGCGGCTAAGGTCGTTGAAGATGGCAATTGACATCATCACCGCCAATACCGCTACTCCCCCGCGTTGAAGACGCTCCGTCCAGGCCTCTGTTACTGCCCGTCCGGTCGCCCCTTCCCAAAGATAATACATCAGGTGCCCGCCATCAAGCACAGGCAACGGCAGCAGATTCATCACCCCCAAACTGACGCTGATCAGCGCCAGGAAGAGCAAATATTGGTTCAACCCCAAACTGGCGGATTTGCCGGCGTAGTCAGCGATGGTCAAGGGACCACTCAGATTCTTGAACGACGCTTCGCCAACAGCCATGCGCCCCAACATTTTGAGAGTCAGAAGCGAGACCTCCCAGGTTCTGGAAATCCCTTTCACAAGCCCGTCCACGGGGCCATAACGCACCACGGTCATTGCCGGCGGAGCACCGACAAAGGCGCCGATTCGCCCTACAGTCTGGCCGCTCTCAAGTGTGGGTCTGGCGCGAACCTGAACCAATACTTCAGATTTGTTGCGCAAAATTGTCCAGCGCTCATCGAGCGCTGCCGCAGGCTTGACCGACATGCGAATCAATTCGCGCAATTGCTGGCCATCGACAACGTCAACGGTGCCCACTTTAAGAACAATATCGCCCTCTTGCAGACCAGCCTCGGCCGCCGCACCACCGGCCATTACTTCGCCAATGACTGGCGCGGTCAACGGGCTCGTGATCCCGATTTTCCTGAAAAGACTGGCATCCACCTCGCGCGCGTCTGCCTCGCTCAGGCTCAAGACAATTTTTCGGCTGCGGCCCCCAGGCCTGTCGGCAACCATAAGGCTCAAATCGCGGGAATCCAGAGCCCCTCGCGTTGCCAACCACCGCACGTCTTCGAATGAAAGCACGTCCTGCATGGCTTCGCCTTCAAGGCTTGCCTGGGTTACAAACTCACCGCCTTTCAAGCCTGACCGTTCGGCCAGCGATCCCGGGACCGGGCTGGCCAGAATCGGCATGGCCTGTTCGACGCCATTCCAGTTGACCATTGCGTAAAGCAAGATTGCGAGCAACAGGTTGGCAGCAGGCCCGGCAGCCACAATCGCAACTCGAGACCGCAGCGGTTGGGTATTGAAGGCCATATGCCGTTCTGCCGGGTCAACGGGAGCTTCACGCTCATCGAGCATCTTTACATAACCGCCCAATGGAAATGCGCCAAGTACAAATTCAGTCGAGGAACCCTTGGGCGTCCAACGCACCAACGACTTTCCGAACCCAACTGAAAAGCGGATGACCTTGACGCCACACCAGCGCGCCACCTGGAAATGGCCGTATTCGTGAATTGCAATTAGCAGACCCAGTGCAAGAGCAAAAGCGGCAATTGTCAACATGACTTCCTGTCCAAGCGATTAACTTTGCATTTCCGAAGCGATCTCTGAAGCCGCAGCCCTGCTCTCTGCATCAAGCGCCAACAAATCCGCAAGGGACTTCGGCGACACGGGATGCACTTTCTCAAGCGTCCGGATGTTGACGTCGTGGATCTGGTCAAACCGGATTTTCGTCGCCAAAAAAGCCGCCACTGCGATTTCATTGGCCGCATTCAGCACGGCCGTGCTGCCCGGTGGGGCATCCATCACCTCCCACGCCAATTTCAGACCTGGGAAGCGTTCGGGGTGGCCGTGGTCATCCATTGCCTCAAAACTGAGTCCGCCAAGGCTGGAAAAGTTCAATGACGGAGCACCACACGCAATGCGCTCGGGCCAGGACAGGCCGTATGCGATGGGTCCCCGCATATCAGGCGTCCCAAGCTGCGCAACAACCGAGTTGTCGATGTATTGAACCATGGAATGAATCACACTTTGCGGGTGAATGACAACTTCTATTTGCCGTGGCGAAATGCCGAAAAGGTAACGGGCCTCGATGACTTCCAGCGCCTTGTTCATCATCGTGGCAGAGTCCACTGAAATCTTGCGCCCCATGTCCCAGTTCGGGTGAGCGCAGGCTTGTTCAGGCGTGACGCAGCGAAGTTGATCGGGCGTTTTCGTCCTGAAAGGCCCCCCTGAAGCGGTCAAAATGATTTTATCAATACGCGACAACCAGGTCGATTGGCTTTCCGGAAGCGACTGGAATATGGCAGAGTGCTCGCTGTCAATCGGCAACAACGTTGCTCCGCCGTCTTTTACCGCCTTCAAAAATACATCGGCACCGACAACCAGAGCCTCCTTGTTGGCTAGCAAAAGCCGTTTCCCCGTGCGCGCCGCCTCGATGCAAGACGCAAGGCCTGCAGCTCCGACAATCGCCGCCATTACGAAATCAACCTGATCGTGCCCTGCAATGGAGACAATCGCATCCGGTCCAGCCAACACCCTCGTCGCAAGGTTGAGGGCTCGGCATTTCTCTTCAAGTTGCCTGGCATGCGGAGCGCTTGCCATAACTGCAAACTCAGGCGCAAATAAGACACATTGGCGCAGCATCAAATCCACTTGCGTCGAGGCAGTCAGTGCGAAGACTTCAAAGCGGTCCGGATGGCGCGCCACAACATCGAGCGTGCTGGAGCCCACTGACCCGGTTGACCCGAGAATGGCAAGTTTTTTTCTAATGCCTGTCACGGGTTACACCGAATACAACATCATTGCGAGAGGCACAGTCGGCAGCAAGGCGTCCAATCGGTCAAGCACCCCACCGTGACCGGGCAGCAATCCGCTGCTGTCCTTCACGCCCGCGCTGCGCTTGACCAATGATTCGAGAAGATCGCCAACCACGCTCATGGCCGCGAGGAACAGCACAGCCACCATCAAAAACCACCAGCCTCGTCCCGCAAAGTGGCTATATATGCTCGGACTGCTTGATTTCAGTGCGATGTCGGCCCAAAACCATGAAAAAGCCAACACCGTCACTCCGACCATACCACCCCAAACGCCTTCCCAGCTTTTACCTGGGCTGATCGCGGGTGCCAATTTCCCGCTGGAAAATTGGCCGCCAAACCGTCGACCCGCGAAATACGCGGAAATATCAGCCACCCAAACCAGCAGGAGGATCGAAAGCAAAAAATTGATGCCAACCACACGCGCCTGACAAACGGCAAGCCAGGCCAAAGCCAACAAGATAACACCGACGGCAAGTCTCAAATGCGATTTCATTTTGGACCACTGCGCTACGCCAGACCGCAACGTCCAACCGCCAGCCAATACCCAAAACGCGCCTGCAAAAATCCAGAGCTCGTGGTGGGGAAAAGGCATTGTCAAGAACCCCATCCACCAGGCCAACAAACACAGGGACAGACACACCGCACCAGCCACAACGGCACTCCAACCGGGAAAACCGTTTAACCGGGCCCATTCCCATGCACCCAAAGATATCAGAACCAAAGCAACCAGGCTGAACGGCCACGCGGCAGGATAAAAAAGTGCCGGCAACAGCAGCATCAACAAAACGACGGCGGTGATCACTCGCTGCTTCAGCATGATTTGTCTTCAGGCCTGCCTGAGCAGCGCGGCGTCGCCAACAGCCAACTGAGCGGAAGTCTGGCCAAAACGGCGCTCGCGCGCAGAAAAATCCGCGATGGCTTCGTCAAGGGCTACTTCATCAAAGTCCGGCCACAAGCACGGGCTGAAATACAGTTCCGCATAGGCAATTTGCCACAAAAGGAAATTGCTGACACGCAATTCATCCCCGGTTCGAATCAACAGATCCGGATCCGCAACATGTGCCAATGCAAGTCCACGGGACAAACTGGTTTCGTCGACGGATTTGCCTTCCGCTGCCAGTCTGGCGGCCGCCTGCACAATGTCCCAGCGGCCGCCATAATTGAAACAGACATTGAGCACAAGCCCCGAATTGCTTGCCGTGACCGCTTCGGCTTCGGCGAGACTGGCCTTCACCTTTTCAGACAGGCCTATGCGTTCACCGACAAAATACAAGCGCACACCGTCACGCTTTAAATCCGGCACCTCCCGAAATATGGCCAGCGCAAGCAAATCCATCAACCCGGAAACCTCATCCTTGGGGCGGTTCCAGTTCTCCGAGGAAAATGCGAATACAGTCAACACGCCAACACCGCGCGCCACGCAGGCCTTCACACATCGCTTGAGCGAGTCAACACCCTGTTTGTGACCCGCAATGCGCGGCAGAAATCGCTTTGACGCCCACCGGCCATTGCCGTCCATCACGATCGCGATGTGCTTAGGAACAGACACTGAGACGCTCATGGGCCTTGAACCGGCAAAATTCCGGCTGCGGAAGGAGTCGAAGGAGTTTCCCCACCCGCAGAGTTCGGCAAATCAATCACGACGTGAAGCATGGGGCGCCTCCTCATACCGCCATGATTTCCTGCTCTTTGGCCGCCATCAATTGGTCGATTGAGACGATGTGTCGATCAGTGATTTTTTGAATGTCTGCCTCAGACCGCTTCTGGTCGTCTTCCGAGACCGATTTGTCCTTGACCAGCTTTTTGACCGACTCATTGGCGTCGCGGCGCAAATTGCGAACCGCGATTTTTGCGCCTTCACCTTCGCCACGCACGACTTTGGTCAGCTCCCTGCGCCGCTCCTCGGTCATCACGGGCATCGGCACCCGGATCAAGTCGCCCATGGTCGCCGGATTCAGTCCGAGGTCGCTTTCACGAATCGCTTTTTCAATTTTGGCGCCCATGCCCTTCTCCCAAGGCTGGATGCTGATGGTGCGGGCATCCAGAAGCGAAACGTTGGCTACCTGGTTGATCGGCAGCAACGCGCCGTAGTAATCCACCTGCAGCGAATCAAGCAGGGCAGGATTGGCCCGGCCCGTGCGGATTTTTGTGAGATTGTTTTTGAAAGCGGCGATCGACTGGTCCATCTTGACTTCGACGTTCCTGCGTATCTCTTCTATCGACATAGTGAACTCCAATGAATGCCTGACCCGGCGCTGGGGTTTTCAGGCGTAGACAAGCGTTCCTTCATCTTCGCCCATAACCACGCGTTTCAACGCGCCCAGCTTGAAGATTGAGAAAACCTTGATTGGCAATTTCTGGTCCCTGCACAGGGAAAAAGCAGCCGCATCCATGATGCCCAAATTTTTTGAAATGGCTTCGTCAAAGGACAATTTGGCGTAACGCGTCGCCGTTGAATCCTTTTTGGGGTCGGCGCTGTAGACCCCATCGACTTTGGTCGCCTTCAGTACGATTTGCGCGCCAATCTCGGCGCCACGCAGCGCAGCAGCTGTGTCAGTCGTGAAAAACGGATTGCCGGTACCTGCCGCAAAAATCACCACTTTGCCTTCTTCCAGATACTGCAGCGCCTTGGGACGAACGTAAGGTTCGACGACCTGCTCAATGGCAATGGCGGACATGACGCGGGCAGTCAGTCCGGCCTTGTTCATGGTGTCGCCCAGCGCCAAGGCATTCATCACGGTTGCCAACATGCCCATATAGTCAGCGGTAGCGCGATCCATGCCGACAGAGCCACCGGCAACACCACGAAAAATGTTGCCGCCACCGATGACAACCGCCACTTCAACGCCCATCCGGGTGACTTCGGCAATCTCGTCAACCATGCGCACAATGGTGTCGCGATTGATGCCGAACTGGTCGTCCCCCATCAAGGCTTCGCCTGACAGCTTGAGCAGTATTCGCTTGTAAGCTGGTTTGGCTGCTGGCATTGAAATCTCCTGATGGCGTGGGTTGAATTCCTTGATTATCGACAACTTGTCAAGCCGCCTTTTGCGCTGCCGCCACCTGTGCCGCGACTTCAGCGGCAAAGTCGTCGACCTTTTTCTCAATACCTTCGCCGACAACGTACAGCGTAAACGCCTTGACGGTCGTGCCCGCCGCTTTGAGCATCTGCTCTACTGTGGACTTGTCGTTTTTGACAAAAGCCTGGTTGAACAGCGAGACTTCCTTGAGGTATTTTTGCACGCCGCCTTCCACGCGTTTGGCGACGATCTCGGCGGACTGAACCGGTTTTCCCTCGGCCGTCGCCTTGGCCGCGTCCTCCGCTGCCTTGGCAACCGCCACCGAACGCTCTTTGGCCACAAGTTCGGCGGGCACATCCGCACTGGACAAGGCCACCGGCTTCATCGCCGCAACATGCATGGCAACGTCTTTGGCAGCGTTGATTTCGCCTTCGAATTCAACCACTACACCGATGCGGGTGCCGTGCAGGTAGGTTGCGAGTTGCGCACCCGAAGCAAACCGTTTGAACCGGCGAAAGCTCATGTTTTCGCCGATTTTCCCGATCAAACCCTTGCGCACCTCTTCGAGCGTCGGGCCAAAACCGTCTTGGGAATACGGAAGCTGACCCAACGCAGCAGTGTCAGCCGGGTTGTGTTTGGCAACCAGGGCTACTGCGGCGTTGGCCAAGGCCAGAAAACTGTCGTTCTTGGTGACGAAGTCGGTCTCGCAATTGACCTCCAGCATGGCGCCGACAGTGCCGCCGGCGACGCTGACGACCACGCCCTCGGCCGTAATCCGGCTTGCGGCCTTGCCGGCCTTGCTGCCAAGTTTGACGCGCAGAATCTCTTCGGCTTTTTCCATGTCGCCTCCTGCTTCGGTCAGCGCACGTTTGCACTCCATCATCGGTGCGTCGGTCTTGGCGCGCAGTTCAGCGACCAAACTTGCAGTGATTGCAACCATACTCTTCTCCTAAAACTAAATTTCCGGGTTCAAATCAATGTAAAAAAAGGGGCCCCAGCCCCTTCTCTACCGCCCCGTGCAGGCGTTCCAAACGCCCACCCAGAGGCAGGTGTCAGGCTGCCGTCTCGTCGACTTCGACGAATTCGTCAGTGCCTTCAGCCACTACGGCTTTGACCACATCGTCTACCGCGTTGGCACGACCTTCGAGGATGGCGTCAGCGATGCCGCGCGCATACAGCATGACAGCTTTGGAAGAGTCGTCATTGCCGGGGATGACATAGTCAATACCTTCGGGCGAGTGATTGGAATCCACCACGCCAATCAGTGGAATGCCCAGCTTTTTCGCCTCAAGCACGGCGATTTTGTGGTAACCGACATCGATCACAAAAATCGCGTCGGGCAAGGCATTCATGTCCTGGATGCCGCCAATGTCTTTTTCGAGTTTTTCAATCTCGCGGGTGAACATCAACTGTTCTTTTTTGCTCATGGCGTCAAGACCGGCTTCTTGCTGGACTTTCATTTCCTTGAGACGCTTGATGGAAGTCTTGACGGTTTTGAAGTTGGTCAACATGCCGCCGAGCCAGCGCTGGTCGACAAATGGCACGCCGGCGCGTTGCGCCTCGGCGGCGACGATCTCGCGGGCTTGCCGTTTGGTGCCCACCATCAAAACCGTACCGCGACGGGCGGTCAGCTGCTTGGCAAACTTGGCCGCGTCCTGGAACATCGGCAAAGATTTTTCCAGGTTGATGATGTGGATCTTGTTGCGATGGCCGAAGATAAACGGGGCCATCTTGGGGTTCCAGAAGCGGGTCTGGTGGCCAAAATGGACACCGGCTTCCAGCATTTCGCGCATGGTAACTGACATATTCAACTCCAAAGGTTGGGTCTAAAATCCAGCC
>JANNEZ010000254.1:0-2218 GCA_031379255.1 Rhodoferax sp.
AATTCAGCTCGTTTTAATTGAGTTCGTTTCTGTAGTGGTGGGTGTCGGTCGAATACAAGCCGCGGCGCAGCTCCATGGGCGCGTCGTTGTAGGTATAGGCAGTGCGCTCCACACTTAAGAGTGGTGTGTTGAGGGCGACTCTCAGCAATTTGCTGGTTTCGGCGTCGGCCGACACCGCGCGGATTTTTTCTTCAGCCCGCACCATGTGCACGCCAAATTCGGTTTCGAACAGGGCGTACATCGGGCCGTGGTACCGGCTCAGCCGCTCGGCGGTCAGGCCCTTGAACGGGCCGCCCGGCAGCCAGATGTCTTCCAGAATGGTCGGACGCTTGGCAAACGAGAGCACCCGCCGCGCCTGCAGCACGGCGTCTCCAGGGCGCAAGGCGAGGGCGCGCGCCACCTCTGCGCTGGCACGCAGGCGTTTGCAGTCAATGATGTCGCGCTCGGCCGGGCCTTCGCTGTTGGCGTCGCCGTTGTCGGGGATAAGTTTGAGGAAGCGGTATTGCGCGTGTTGCTCGACGTGGGTGGTGACGAAGGTGCCTTTGCCCTGTTTGCGCATGACCAGGTTTTCGGCGGCAAGCTCGTCAATCGCCTTGCGCACGGTGCCCTGGCTGACGCCAAACCGCGCCGAGAGATCTATTTCACTGGGAATGCCTTCGCCCGGCTTCCACTCGCCCGCCAGCAGGCTTTGCAGAATCAAGGACTTGATCTGCTGGTACAAGGGACTGAAGGCGGGTAGGGCCATGGTTGCCTCGATTTATGGCAGGCTTGATGGGGGTCGGGTGTCTAAGTGTCTGGGCGTCTGAAAGACCCTGATGATATCTTATATAAGACATAAGACAAATTGACCTATCAGGGTTTTCAGGGGTAAACTTCAAACTCTCGGAGCCGTGCAGAGGGGGTCCTCCAGGACTGAATCTGCAGCGCTCCTCTGCAAATTCCCGCCAACTTTTCACCCGTTTCCTTGTTCTTACTTTCCGGAGTTCTCCCATGAGCAAAAAGCCCGTTCGCGTAGCCGTCACTGGTGCCGCAGGTCAAATCGGTTACGCCATCCTGTTTCGCATCGCTTCGGGCGAAATGCTGGGCAAAGACCAGCCGGTGGTTCTGAGCCTGCTCGAAGTGCCGGTGGAAGGCCCGCAAAAAGCGCTCAAGGGCGTGATGATGGAGTTGCAGGATTGCGCTTTTCCGCTTCTGGCGGGCATGGAAGCCCATGGCGATCCGATGACGGCGTTTAAAGACGTTGATTACGCCCTGCTTATCGGTTCGCGCCCGCGCGGCCCCGGCATGGAACGCGCCGACCTGCTGGCTGCCAACGCGCAAATCTTCACCGCCCAAGGCAAAGCCCTGAATGCCGTCGCCAGCCGTGGCGTCAAGGTGCTGGTGGTCGGCAATCCGGCCAACACCAACGCCTGGATCGCCATGAAAAGCGCGCCCGGCCTGCCGCGTAAAAACTTCACCGCCATGCTGCGCCTGGACCACAACCGTGCCTTGTCGCAACTGGCCAGCAAGACCGGCAAACCGGTGGCCGACATCGAAAAAATGGCCGTGTGGGGCAACCCTTGAGTTGCACCACTGCCTGCCCCTATAGGGGCGTCTGACTTCGAGGAGCTGCACCGTCTAGGGTTCTTGGCCGTGGCCGACGAAACAATTCCCCTGATCAAGCCGTCCAAAACCCGTGGATCGCGCACCGTCTTGATGATCCTCGCGGGTCTGTTGATAGTCCTGTTTTCGTCCCTACGGGCGATCGCAACGTTCTGGACCGACTACCTCTGGTTTGAGTCCGTCAACTTCCGTTCGGTGTGGAGTGGCGTGCTCGGCACCAAGGCCGGCTTGTTTGGCGTCTTTGCCCTCGCGGCGTTTGCGCTGACCTGGATCAACCTGTTTGTTGCGGATCGGTTGCGGCCACCGGACATGCTGTTTAACGATTCGACCGACGAAATGGTGCAGCGATTTAGGGCCATGGGTCGTCGTCGTGCGTTTTTGGCGCGTACCGCGTCCGCCGCACTTGTCGCGTTGTTCTCCGCCGTCGGCGTCAGTGGTCAGTGGCAAAACTGGATCTTGTTCCGCAACGGCGGCAACTTTGGCACCGAGGACGCGCAGTTTGGTCGCGACGTTGGCTTCTACATTTTCCAACTTCCGTTTTTGACGTTTGCCGCGTCATGGATCTTTTTGACGTTGCTGACGGTCACGCTTGCGGTTGCAGCCGTTCACTATTTCA
>JANNEZ010000385.1:0-4243 GCA_031379255.1 Rhodoferax sp.
CAAGCCGCCGTTTCCGGCGAGCTTTGGTCTGTACGGCAAACCGACCACGATCAACAACACCGAAACCTTCGCTGCTGTTCCCTGGATCATGCGCAAGGGTGGCGAGGCATTCCTGAATTTAGGACTGCCGAACAACGGTGGTACCAAGCTCTTCTCGGTCTCGGGAGATGTGGCGCGTCCGGGCAACTTTGAAGTTCCGCTCGGCACACCATTTTCGAAGCTGCTCGAACTCGCCGGTGGCATGCGCGACGGCAAAAAGTGCAAGGCTGTGATTCCCGGTGGCTCCTCCGCCTTGAGCTTTCGGCCTTTGCGCACACCACCGGCGATTTCCAGCAATTTTGAAAACGGCGTACCCAGGGGTACTTCGTAATTGCCAGGCAATTCCACGTCACCACTGACTGAATAGATTTTGGTGCCGCCATTGTTGGGTTTGCCGCATTCAAGGTAAGCCGCGCCGCCATTGCGGATGATCCATGGCACCGCCGCAAAGGTTTCGGTGTTGTTGATCGTGGTCGGTTTGCCGTACATGCCAAAGCTGGCTGGGAACGGCGGCTTGAAGCGGGGCTGCCCCTTTTTGCCTTCAAGTGATTCGAGCAAAGCCGTTTCTTCGCCGCAGATATAGGCGCCAAAACCGTGAAACGCGTGCAGCTGAAAGCTGTAGCTGCCGCCCAGGATGTGGTCGCCCAGATAACCTGCCGCACGCGCTTCCTCCAGCGCTTCCTCAAAACGGTCGTAGCTGGCGAAAATTTCGCCGTGGATGTAGTTGTAACCCACTGAAATGCCCATCGCGTAGGCGGCGATGATCATGCCTTCAATCACGATGTGCGGGTTGAACTGCAGGATGTCGCGGTCTTTGCAAGTGCCCGGCTCGCCTTCGTCCGAGTTGCAGACCAGGTACTTCTGCCCCGGGAACTGGCGCGGCATGAAGCTCCATTTCAGGCCCGTGGGGAAACCCGCGCCGCCACGACCGCGCAGGGCAGACTCCTTGACAACAGCGATGACCTGGTCCTGCGTCATGCCGGCTGTTTTGCCTTCTTCAACCGCCGCGCCATCTTTGCCCAATATCTTGCGCAGTGCCTGGTACCCGCCGCGCGCTTCGTAATCCTTCAAACGCCAGTTGGACCCATTCAAATCGGCGTAAATCTGCGGATTGATGTGCCTGCCATGAAAGCAGGTCTCAACGCCATTGGCCTCGAACTGTGCCAGCACTTGGGATGCGGTGGTCATGCGGCGTCCGCCTTGGCTGAGCGCAGGCCATCAATCAACTGATCCAGTTTTTCGTTGCTCATGAAACTGCACATGGCGCGATCGTTCACCAACAACACTGGCGAATCGGCGCACGCGCCCAGGCACTCACTTTGCTGCAAAGTGAACATGCCATCCTTCGTGGTTTGGCCCATGCTGATCCCAAGTTTGGCCTCCAAATATTTGAGCGCCGCTTGTCCGTCGCGCAACTGGCACGGCAAATTGGTGCAGACATTGAGTTTGAATTTGCCGACCGGGCGCTGGTTGTACATGTTGTAGAAGGTGGTGACCTCGTGCACCGCAATGGGAGCCATGCCAAGGTAGTCAGCCACTTCCTTTTCACTCTCAACACTCACGAAACCCAGCTCATTCTGGACAATCGCCAGGCAAGCCATCACGGCCGACTGCTTCTGGTCAGGCGGGTATTTCGCAACTTCAACCGCGAAGCCTGCTTTGGCCGCATCCGAGATCATCGGTCAATCTCCCCAAACACGATATCCATGGTGCCGATGATCGCGACGGCGTCAGCGATCATGTGGCCACTGGCCATTTCGTTCAGCCCCGCCAGGTGCGCGAAACCTGGGGCGCGAATCTTCAGCCGGTAAGGTTTGTTGGCGCCATCGCTGACGATATAAATGCCGAACTCGCCTTTCGGGTGCTCCACAGCCGCGTAGGCTTCGCCTTCGGGCACATGGAAACCTTCGGTGAAGAGTTTGAAATGGTGGATCAACTCTTCCATGTTTGATTTCATGGATTCACGATCCGGCCCCGCCACTTTGTGGTTGCTTGTGATCACCGGGCCGGGGTTGGACTTCAACCAATCCACACATTGTTTGATGATGCGGTTGGACTGCTTCATCTCTTCCATGCGCACGAGGTAGCGGTCATAACAATCGCCGGTTTTGCCCACAGGAATGTCAAAATCCATCTTGTCATAGACATCGTAAGGCTGCTTCTTGCGCAAGTCCCATGCGACGCCCGAGCCGCGCAGCATGGCGCCGGTGAAGCCGAGGTTCATCGCGCGTTCAGGCGTGACCACACCAATGCCTACGGTGCGTTGTTTCCAGATGCGGTTGTCTGTGAGGAGTGTGTGGTATTCGTCGTGGTTCGCCGGGAAACGCTGCGTGAAGTCGTCGATGAAATCAAGCAGGGAGCCTTCGCGGTTGACGTTGAGTTCCTTGATGGCGCGCGCATTGCGGATCTTGTTGGCCTTGTACTGGGGCATTGTTCCTGGCAAATCACGGTAAACGCCACCGGGACGGAAATAAGCGGCATGCATGCGGGCGCCGCTGGCCGCTACATACATGTCAAACAGGTCTTCACGCTCGCGAAACGCGTACAGAAGCAGCGTCATTGCGCCGCAGTCGAGACCGTGCGCCCCCACCCACAACAAGTGGTTGAGCAAACGCGTGATCTCGGAGAACATAACGCGAATGTATTGCGCGCGCAGCGGCACGTCGACACCCAGCAGTTTCTCGATGGCCAGGCAATAGGCGTGTTCGTTGCACATCATCGAGACGTAATCGAGCCTGTCCATGTACGGCAGGTTCTGGATGTACGTTTTGCTCTCGGCCAGTTTTTCGGTGGCGCGATGCAAGAGACCAATGTGCGGATCTGCGCGCTGAATGACTTCGCCATCGAGTTCCAGCACCAGGCGCAAAACCCCGTGGGCCGCAGGGTGCTGCGGGCCGAAATTCAGCGTGTAATTTTTTATCTCAGCCATAACATTCCATGAGGAATTGCCGCCGCGCAGGGCCGCCCCAAGCAAGGCAGCGCCCCCTCGGGGGGCAGCGCAGCACACGAAGTGGCAAGCGTGGGGGCGTCATTGCAGACCGCCATAGCTGTCTTCACGGATGATGCGCGGCGTGATTTCTCGCGGCTCGATCGTTACCGGCTGGTAGATCACACGCTTCTTTTCAGCGTCATAACGCATTTCAACGTGGCCGGTGGTCGGGAAGTCTTTGCGGAATGGGTGGCCGATAAAGCCGTAGTCGGTGAGGATGCGCCGCAGGTCATTGTGGCCTTCAAAGACGATGCCAAAGAGGTCAAAGGCTTCGCGTTCGAACCAGCTCACAGAACTCCATACATCGGTCAACGAGTCGACCACCGGAACGTCGTCATCGGTCGCGAACACCTTAAGGCGCACACGCTGGTTGAGGCTGACGGACAACAGATGCGAGACGATGGCGTAACGCCCGCCGCCCATCGCGCCAGAATCTCCCACCGCACCCAGACCATCGACACCCTGTTTGTACTCGGAATAGTCCACGCCACACAGGTCGATCAGTATTTCGAACTGGCAACCCGGCGCGTCACGCAGGATTTTTGCCGCTTCCAGATAGCGCGCTGCTGAAACAACAACCGCCACCTCGCCCAGCGCGACACTGATTTTTTTGGCATTGTCGCCCAGGGCTTGCGCCAGGGTAGCGACAAGCGCGTGCGGATCAACAGCAAATTGCGTCATCGGTTTTATGCCTCAGGCGCGGGCAATGGTTTGTGTACGGCGGATTTTCTGCTGCAACTGGATGATGCCGTAGAGCAGGGCTTCGGCAGTCGGCGGGCAACCCGGCACATACACGTCAACCGGCACAATGCGGTCACAGCCGCGCACAACAGAATAACTATAGTGGTAGTAGCCGCCACCATTGGCACACGAGCCCATGCTGATCACCCAGCGCGGCTCGCTCATCTGGTCGTACACCTTGCGAAGCGCTGGGGCCATCTTGTTGCACAGGGTGCCGGCTACGATCATCAGGTCAGACTGCCTGGGGCTGGCGCGAAACACCTCGGCGCCAAAACGGCTGATGTCGTAACGCGCTGCCGCTGCGTGCATCATTTCGACGGCACAGCAGGCCAGACCGAAAGACATGGGCCACAAGGAGCCGGTCTTGGCCCAGTTCATGACCGAGTCGTACGACGTGGTCATGAAACCTTCTTTGAAAACGCCTTCAATTGCCATGTTTGTTTACCTGTGCGCGTATGCGTTCGCTGCTATTCC
>JANNEZ010000277.1:0-2272 GCA_031379255.1 Rhodoferax sp.
GGCTTTTTTTGCCATGGCGTTCTCTGGCGCATTCTAGGCCCCTGTCAATTCGGCTTGACGGCCTTTTTTGCCGGTTTGCGGCTTGCCTTCTTCGCGGCCACCGGCGCCTTGCGTGCGGGTGTTGCCGCGCGGCGGCCCAGCGCGTCGATGCGGGCGTTGAGGGCGTCGATGTCTCCGGACGAGGGCATGCCGAGTTTTTTCAGCGCCTTGGCCACGCGCTCTTCAAAGATCGACTCCAGCTTGTCCCACTGGCCGGTGGCTTTGGAAGTGATGCCGCCGGCCATGGCGGTCATGCGGCTGGTGGCTTCAGAGAGTTTTTCTTCGGCGGCGGCCTGGGTTTTTCGCTGCAGGCTGGTGCCTTCTTTCACCAACGCCTCAAAGGCCTTGGTGCCTTCAGCCTGCGCCTTGGCGAAGGCGCCCAGACCGGCCTGCCAGATTTGCTGCGCCGAGTCTTTCACGGCGCCGGGCAGGTGCAAGCCGTGCAGGCCGGCGCTCCCGGTTGATTTGTCGTCAGAACTGCCGCTTGATTTTTTTTGGACTTTCGTGACCATGTTTGTCTCCTTGAAATCGGGTGAACCGTTTGCGCATTCCACTTTACGCGCCGTGCCCGACGTGGAGTAGAGAGAAGCTACTAAAGTGAAACCCAAAGAAAGCCGGTGAAATGGCGCAAATTCGGGGTCTGCGGGCCATCAGGCGGGGTTTTTGCTAGGTAGTCTTGTGCGTTACCATGAGCAAAATCGCCTTCATCAAAGCCCCAATAGGAGACCCACATGCAGTATTTCGTCACTGGTGCCACCGGTTTTATCGGCAAGCGCCTCGTCAAAAAATTGTTGGAGCGCAAAGGCTCTGTGGTGCATTTCCTGATCCGCAAAGAGAGCGAAGGCAAGGTGGCGAACCTGCGCGACTATTGGGGCGTGGCCGCTTCGCGCGCCGTTCCGGTGTTTGGCGACCTCACCAGCAAGAAGCTGGGCGTTTCCGCCGAAAACATCAAGACCCTCAAGGGCAAGATCGATCATTTCCACCACTTGGCCGCGGTGTATGACCTGGGCGCCGACGAAGCCAGCCAGATCGCCGTCAACATCGAAGGCACGCGCAACACCTGTGATTTCGCCAAAGCCATTGATGCGGGCCATTTCCACCACGTGAGCAGCATCGCGGCGGCGGGCCTGTATGAAGGCGTGTTCCGTGAAGACATGTTTGACGAGGCCGAGAACTACGACCACCCGTATTTCATGACCAAACACGAGAGCGAAAAAATCGTGCGCAAGGAATACAAGGGCGCCTGGACGGTGTACCGCCCAGCCTTTGTGGTGGGCGACAGCCAGACCGGCGAGATGGACAAGGTGGATGGCCCGTACTACTTTTTCAAACTGATCCAGCGCATGCGGCAGATTTTGCCGCCCTGGATGCCGTCGGTCGGCATTGAAGGCGGGCGCATCAACATCGTGCCAGTCGATTTTGTTGTCAATTGCATCGACCACGGCAGCCACGGCAAAGACATTAAGGGCAAGGCCTTCCACCTGGTGGACCCGATGGGTTACCGCATCGGCGACGTGCTCGACATCTTCAGCAAGGCGGCGCACGCGCCCAAGATGAACCTGTTCATCAACGCAGCGTTGTTGGGCTTCATCCCCAAGGGTGTCAAAAAAGGCATGATGGCGCTGGCCCCGGTGCGCCGCGTGCGTAATGCCGTCATGAAAGACCTGGGCTTGCCTGAAGACATCTTCGAATTTGTGAACTGGCCCACCCGTTACGACCGGCGTGACCTGGATGCCGCGCTCAAAGGCAGCAACATCGAGTGCCCCAACCTCAAAGACTACGCCTGGCTGTTGTGGGACTACTGGGAGAGGCACCTCGACCCGGCGCTCTTCATCGACCGCAGCCTCAAGGGCACCGTGGGCGGCAAAGTGGTGCTGATCACTGGCGGCTCATCGGGCATTGGCCTCTCGGCCGCCTGCCGTTTTGCCGAAGCCGGCGCCACCGTGGTGATCTGCGCACGCGGCGAAGACCAATTGGCCGAAGCCAAGAAAACCATCGAGGAAGCCGGCGGCAAGGGCGCCAAGGTCTTCACCTATCCGGTGGACATTGTGGACGAGGCGCAGTGCTCGGCCTTTGTCAAGGCGCTGGAGAAAAACCACGGCGGCGTGGACTTCCTCATCAACAACGCCGGCCGCTCCATCCGCCGCGCCATCGAAGCCAGCTACGAGCGCTTCCATGACTTTGAACGCACCATGGCGCTCAACTATTTTGGCGCGCTGCGCATCACCATGGG
>JANNEZ010000288.1:0-10027 GCA_031379255.1 Rhodoferax sp.
AAATGCCCGTACACCGCGCCCGGAATGTGTGACTCGCGAAAGGCCGCCTCGCCAGCCGCCGGGTTCATCAAATCGAAGCTGCAATCGAACACCGTCAAGGGCGCGTTGCCGGCTTTGAGCGCCTTGAGTTGCAGGGCGGAAATCAGGGTGGTGTAGTTCATGGGGAACCCTTGGTGCCGGTGACGCCGGGTTTGGCGCGATTCTTCGGGATTGTCCGGCAAAGTCCCGTCGCGCAGTATTGCGGCCACAAATTGCAGTGGAGGACCCATTGGGAGTTTAATAATACCCAATTTGGGTATGAAAAGGTCGATTTTGGAAGTTGGATGCAATTTTTGGAAGATTTTAGGGCATAAAGTCACGTGAAGTCTATGTTACTTGCTACAAATAGTATAGCTATATTGCTTGCCTCGGCAGCTGAATTCACTGACCGATTCGAGCCAGGCTTGCATCAAGGCCGTCAGCCCCACCCCCGTGATAACCACCATGGCCGGCGCATCTCTTCCCTGTAACATCCGCAAGCACTCTTGTGCTTGGGTGCCATAAATTAACGTCAACACCAGGAGAATTGCATGCGTCAATCCACAAAACCTTCAGTCCGCCAACTGGCTGTCAGCGCCGCTGTCGCCAGCGCGGCCTTGCTTTGCGCGAGCCTGCCCAGCGCCGCCTTGGCGCAGGCCAAGGTGCAGATCCTCTATTCCGATGTGGTGTCTGAAAACGACCCGCGGACCACGGTTTTGCGCGAGAGTTTTGGCAAGTGCCTGGGCGCCGAATTCGACTTCAAGGATTACCACGGCGGCACCTTGTTCAAGCAGGGCACCGAGCACACCGCCATGCAGCGCGGCAACCTGGACATGGGCAACCTGGCGGTTTTCGATTTCTACAACCAGGTGCCGCAGGCCAGCATTTTGGGCACGCCCTACCTGTTCCGCGACGCGGCGCACATGCGCAAGACCTTCAATTCGGGCGTGTTCAACGAGTTGTTCCAGCAACTCGAGGCCAAGTCGAACATCAAGGTTTTGTCCAACCCCTACATTGGCACCCGCCATGTCAGCCTCAAGGGCAACAAACGCATCGACAAACCCAGCGACCTGGCCGGTGTGAAGCTGCGCATGCCGCCCGGCGAAGGCTGGCAGTTCGTGGGCACCGCGCTGGGGGCCAACCCGGTGCCGGTGGCCTTCCCCGAGCTGTACACGGCGATGCAGACCGGCACGGTTGACGCGCAAGACAACCCACTGCCCGCGCTCTTGCAAAACAAGTTCTATGAAGTGTCCAACCAGGTGATCCTGACCGGCCATTTGATCGCCACCAACTTCATGGCGATCTCCACCAGCAAGTGGAAGACGCTGAGCCCCGCGCAGCAGCAGAAAATGCAGTCTTGCGCCAGCGGCTTCGAGTCGGCGCTTGACGCGATGATCCTGCGCGACGAAGCCACCCAGGCGAACGACCTGAAAGCCAAGGGCATGACCATCCACACGCCCGACCGCGAGGCCTTCCGCAGCCACGTGCTGGACCAGTTCAAGAAATCCAAGTTTTCCAAAGACTGGCCAGCCGGCCTGCTCGAAAAAGTCAGCGCCCAATAACCGCTTTTCCTGTCCTGACGTGGCTGCGCTGAACGCCGGTTCGGCAGCCACGGTTGATGGATGCAAGCCAAAAAGGGTGCAATGCGATGACTGATGTTGCGGTGAATGATGCTGTAGCGGCGCAGGCAAAAGGCTGGGTGGAGCGTGCCCGGTCGGCCATAGACATGGCGCTGGCCTTCATGATGGGGTCCATCCTGGTGGTGTTTTTGATCCAGATCGTGGCGCGTTACGCCCTGAACACACCGATGGGCTGGACCATCGAATACGTGGCCATCGCCTGGGTGTGGGGGATTTTTCTGGGCTTCGCTTTTGTGCTGCGCGACGAGGAGATGCTGCGCATCGATTTTTTAGTCCACATGGTGTCGCCGGGCTGGCAACGTGTTTTTGACATCGTGGCGCACAGCATCTGCGCCGTCATCATTGCCTGGTCTATCCCGAAGTCCTGGGGTTATGTCAGCTTCATGTCCATTGAAAAAACCGCCTACATGCTGATCCCCTTCCACATCGTGTTTGCGGTCTACATCCCGTTTGCCATTTCGGTGGTGGTTCGTTCGGCGCTTGCCGTGCGCCGGGCCATCACGGGGACGGGTTATGGGGTGGGTAGTGGCCCGGCCCTGCAAGGAGCGGTGAATTGAGCCCGATCGTCGCGTGCCTGGTGTTGGTGGTGGTGTTGGCGCTCTTGGGTTTGCCTATCGGCGTGACCATGCTGAGCGGCGCCATTGTGTACCTGGGCCTGTCGGGCCAGGATCTTTCTCTGGCGGCAGAGACCATGCTGCAAGGGCTCTACAACGGCTACACCCTGCTGGCCATTCCGCTGTTCATATTGGCGGCAGAGGTGATGACCATGGGCAGCCTGACCGACCGGCTGCACCGTTTTTCATTGGCGATAGTAGGGCGCTTCAAGGGCGGCCTGGGGCACGTCAACGTGTTTTCCAGCATGGTGTTCGCCGGCATGTCGGGCTCAGCCATCGCCGACGCGGTGGGTCTGGGGCGGGTCGAGATCAACATGCTGACCAAACACGGGCAATACACGCCGGCTTACGCGGCGGCCATCACGGCGGCCTCGGCCACCCTGGGGCCGATCATTCCGCCGTCCATCCCCATGGTGTTTTACGCCCTTGTCTCTGACACCTCGGTGGGTTACCTGTTCGCCGCCGGCATTGTTCCTGGCGTGATGATGGGCATCGTGTTGATGATGATGAATTCCTGGATCGCCCACCAGCGCAACTTCCCGGTGGACAACACCGTGCCGCTGAGCGAGTTGCCGCGCGCCACCTTCCAGGCGATACCGGCGCTGCTGCTGCCGGTGATCCTGCTGGGCGGCATTTACGGCGGGCTGATGACGCCCACTGAAGCCGCCGCTGTGGCCGCCGCTTATGCGCTGCTGGTGTCTGTCGCGCTGTACCGCTCGGTGAGCTGGCCGCAATTCCGGGTTGCGCTTTCCAGCAGTTCGCGCAACACGGCCTCCATCGGGGTGCTGATCGCCTGCTCGCTGGCGATCAACTACGTCATCACCCGCGAAAACATCCCGAACATGATTTCCGCCTGGTTTGGGCAGTTCAGCTTCACGCCCAACGAGTTTTTGCTGGCCGTCAACATCTTGTTCCTGATCTTGGGCTGTTTTGTGGATGGCGCGGCGATTTTGCTGATCGTGGTGCCTATCTTGCTGCCCACCGTCAAGGCGCTGGGCATCGATTTTGTGCATTTCGGCATCGTCGCGGTGGTCAACTGCATGATTGGCCTGCTGACGCCGCCATTTGGCCTGCTGCTGTTTGTGATGCAGAGCATCACCAAGCTGCCCATGAAGGATATTGTCAAAGAGCTGGTGCCCTTCCTGATCGCGCTGATCGGCGCGCTGGGTTTGATCACCTACATCCCGACCTTGACCTTGTTTGTGCCCCGCCTGTTGGGCTACAAGGGTTGACGGAGCTCAAACGCCCGTAAGTATGGCCTGCCGGTACCACTCGTGGAACTGCTGCATGCCGTCTTCCATCGGGCTTTGGTAAGGGCCGATTTCGTTGTCGCCGCGTAGCATCAGGGCTTGGCGGCCGGCGTCCATGCGCAGGGCGATTTCGTCGTCTTCCACGCAGGTTTCCATGTAGGCGGCGCGTTGCGCTTCAACGAATTCGCGCTCGAAGGCGACAATCTCCTCGGGGTAGTAGAACTCCACCATGTTCATGGTTTTTTGCGGCCCCATCGGGTGCAGGGTTGAGACGGTGAGCACGTGCGGGTACCACTCGACCATCACGTGCGGGTAATAGGTGAGCCAGATCGCGCCGTATTTTGGCGGCACGCCTTTGCGGTATTTGAGCAGCGCCTCTTGCCAGCGCTGGTAGACCGGCGAGCCGCCTTGCTCGTCGGCCTTGCCCAGGCGGTTGGCCACACCCACGGTTTGCACCGAGTAATGCGGCTTGAACTGCCATTGCAGCTCCTCACATTCGACAAACTGGCCCAGGCCCGGGTGGAACGGGCCGACGTGGTAGTCCTCCAGGTACACCTCGATGAAGGTTTTCCAGTTGTAGGGGCACTCGTGCATCTCCACGTGGTCCAGCGCATAGCCTGAAAAATCGAGCGCGGCGCGGACGCCCAGGCCCGCCAGGTCGGCGCTTACGTCGCGGTTGCGGCCCAGGGCGTTGCCTTCAAACAGCAGGCCGTTCCAACTGGTGAGCGGGTAGTTGTGCAGGTTCAGACACGGGTCTTTTTCAAAATGCGGCGCGCCCAGAAGAGTGCCCGCAGGCGCCTGGCCAGAGGCTGTGGGGCCGGAGCCGGAGTAGGTCCAGCGGTGCAGCGGGCAGACGATGTTGCCGCCCGCCTGGGGCGGCAGGCTGCCCCGGCCTTTGAGGATGAGCGCCTGGCGGTGCCGGCAGACGTTGGAGATCAGTTCCACGCCAGCAGGTGTGCGCACCAGCGCCCGCCCGCCGGACTCTTGCGGCAGCGTGTAGTAGTCGCCCAGCTGCGGCACGGCGAGCTGGTGGCCCACGTATCGCGGGCCGTTTTTGAACAATACGTCGATTTCACGCTGGTACAGCGCTTCATCGAAATAGCTTGAAACTGGTAGTTGGCTATGACCCAGCTGCAGTTGAAGGCTTAAATCAGACATGGGACTGACCTAGAGACTCCCCCTATGAAGGGGCAGGGCGCACCTGTTTTGGGTGCTTCACAATGGGATTTCCGGCGCGAGCCGAAAAGAAGGAGGCTGGATTGTAGCGGTGGGCTTCACGCGACCTTCTCGCCGCCGCCCTGTCACCGACTTCCAAAGAGGTGCTGGGCTAATGTCCCGTTGGATTTGCGGCCAGGCCGACAAACGTCTGAAGTTCATCCAGAAATTGCTGCCAGGCAGGTTCCTGTTCCAGCAAAATATGGTTTCGGCTTTCCAGGGTGATGAAGCGCGCACCCTGGATGCGCCCCGAAATGTATCGCCCTTCATCCAAGGGCACACGGGGGTCGCCCCGGCTGTGGATCACCAGGGTAGGGCAGCGGACTTGGCACAGCAAATCGGCAACGTCCATGGTTTCGTAAGCGGCAATCAGATGCGCCGCGTTTTCTGGCGACGTTGACGTGCGTTGCAACTCGGTGAACCACTGGTATTGCTCGGGCGTGCTGTCTGGAATCAACATGCTGGTAAAAATTTGCCGAAACGCCGGGTTGGGCCGGCCCCAGCCGATTTCGATCAGATGGCGCATCGCCTGCGCTTCCCGCCGATCCTGCTCGCTTGGGTTGCGCGCCAGCCGTCCGCGCGCAAACGCACCATAGAGCACCATGTTTTTAACCCGCTGCGGGTGCAGCGCGGCGTAGGCAATTGCCACCCCGGCACCCTGGGATGAACCAAAAAGCGAAAAGCGCTCCAAACCGGCGGCGTCCACCACGGTTTCAAGGTCGCTCAGCGCCAGCTCAAACGAAAAATCCGGCACCTGGCGATCAGACAGACCGCAGCCGCGGCAGTCGTAGCGAACCAGCTGATTTTTGGATGCTAGCGCTTGCAGGCGGGACCGCCATACCGGGCTGTCCCAATCGGCTTCCAGGTGGTTGATCCAAGTGCCTACCTCAACCAAAGGCGACCCAAGACCGACCGTGCCGTAGGCCAGCTGAACCTTGTCTTGGGTCGTGCAAAACTGGATTTTCTGCAGCAATGCACGACTGCGTTGAGCCGTCTCCAGGTTTGGCCGCGCCGACGCCGGACTTGATACAACCGGCACCAGTGCATCAAAAATATAGCCGCGTCCGCGCACTGTCTTGATGAAGTCTTGCGACTCATCGCCCAACGCAGAGCGCAATTGGGCAACACATTGGATCAGCGAATCGTCGGTGACGAAAACGTTGGGCCATACCGCCTTCACCAATTCATCCTTGGCCAGCAGCCGCCCGTGGTTTTGAACGAAATAAGCCACCAGCCGGAAGGCCGTCGGCCCCAGCGGCAGCGCTTGGCCATTTAGCTGGAATTCCCCCCGATTCAAGTCCAAAACGGCATCAAGACGATTTTTCGCGCTGGCCTGGATAAGTGACAGTTTCGGCGACATATCGGCAATCCTTCAGCGTTTCTTCATGTGCTTTTGCTGGCTTTTTCCTAGGATATCCGAAGTGCAGCGTGCCGGGTGGGATTTGCTGGTTTGGCATCATCTCGATTCCTCAAACCTTTCACGGATTGTTCTAAACCACCAGGAGGAAAACATCATGTCAAGCGCCATTTCATCAAACTGCTCCGGAAGCAAAAGCCTGTATCCGTCAGGTTTTTCCCGTGTTGCAGCAGCACTCGCCGTCGCAGGCCTGCTGCTGTTGCTGCCCGGTTGCGCCGCAATTTCACCCACTGCGGGGCCGCCCGTCACCATCACGTCAACCGGCCCCAACGCCGTTACGGTGTGGGATGAAATCGCCACCAGCGCGATCAACATGCCCGCAGCCAGCACGGGCACGCCGGAAGAACGGATGCCGCTCACGGGCGCAGACCATGCCACGATGCATCTAGCGATCTACAACGCTTTGATGGCCATCGCGGGCACGCACCGGCCTTATGCCATCACGCCGCCAACGCCCGCTGCCGGCGCGTCGATGGAGGCTGCCGCCAATGCAGCCGCGTATGGTGTGATGCGGGGCTTGTTTCCAGCGCGCGCCAACCTCTATCAAACCACCTACGACACCCGCATGGCTGGCGTCCCTGACGGTGATGCCAAGACGCGCGGAACGGCCATTGGCGCGGAGGCCGCGCGCGGCATGCTGGCGCTGCGTGCCAACGATGGCCGGCACACCCCATTGGCTGCCTATGTTCACGGCACCGAAGCTGGCAAATTTCGGGCTGGCGCGGCAGTGCTTCGCCCTTACATCCACGTCAAACCGTTTGCCATGACCAGCGCTGCCCAATTTCGCGCCAGTGGACCCCCCGCGCTGGACAGCGCAGCTTATGCCGCCGATCTGAATGAAACCAAATTATTCGGCAGGGCCACCAACTCGCCACGAAGTGAAGCGCAAACCGAGTCCGCGCGTTTCTACACCGACCCGCCACCTGTTTACTGGCCGCGCAACCTGCGCCAGTTTGGCTCGGCCCAAGCAAGCCTTGCCGACAACGCCCGGCTGATGGCGCAAATCTGGGTGGCGCAGACCGACTCTTTGATTGCCTGCATGGAGACCAAGTACCACTACAACTTCTGGCGCCCCACGACCGCGATCAACCTGGCCGACAGCCGCATCAACCCAGCGACCGTGGCTGAGGTCGGCTGGACACCGGTGGTGCCCACGCCGCCTCACCCTGAGTACCCAGCGGCGCATTCCTGTGTGACCACCGGCGTTTCAGAGACGCTGCGCAATTACTTCCGAACCCATCAAGTCAGCGCCAGTTTTTCCAGTGGTGTGCCCAATACGGTGGTGCACAGGTTCAGCACCACCGATGAGATGTCCAACGACTCGGGTGTCGCCAGAATTTACGGTGGTATGCACTTTCGATTCTCAATTGTCGATGGCGCTTTGCTTGGGAAAAAGGTCGCCAACTGGATTGCTGAAAGCCATTTCGGACCGCGCCTCTGACGGGTTGCAGACTTCACAGGCTGGCGCAATGCCAGCCGCTTAACGTGCTGCCCAAGGCGCTGAAAGCGCGCCTGGGCCAATGGCGATGCGGAACGGCCTAAAATCGGGCCTTTGTCCACCGCATATTCCATGGTCAAAACACCTGCCAAAACAGTTGGAGCCCAAGCACCCGCCACCTACGAAGACGCCCAGGCTGAGCTGGAACATCTTGTGGCGCGCCTTGAATCCGGAGAAATGCCGCTGGAACAGGTGCTCACCGGCTACCAACGCGGCTCTGAACTGCTCAAATACTGCCGGGAGAAGCTGCAGGCGGTGGAAGACCAGATCAAGCTGCTTGACACCAAGCCGGTCGACGGCGGCATCGTCAAGACCTGGACGCCCCCATGAGCGCGGTGCTGAAAAGCGAGACTGCGGCACCCAGCGGATTTGACCTCGTTGCCTGGAGCCGCCACCACCTGGCGGCGGTAGAGCGTGCGCTCGACCGCTGGGTGACGGTCGAAGCGCCGGTCGGTCTCGACCACGGCGCGCCTGCCGCCCTGGTGGATGCCATGCGGTATGCCGTGCTCGACGGCGGCAAACGCCTGCGCCCGCTCCTGGTGATGGCCAGCTGTGAAGCGGTGCAGGGCAACACCACCGCCGCACTACGCGCCGCCTGCGCCACCGAGCTCATCCATGCCTATTCTCTGGTGCACGACGACATGCCGTGTATGGACAACGACGTGTTGCGCCGGGGCAAACCCACCGTTCACGTGAAATACGGTGAAGCGCAGGCCCTGCTGGCCGGCGACGCGCTGCAGGCGCTGGCGTTTGAGCTGCTCACGCCCGATGACTTGACCCCCGACGGCGCGGTGGTTCCCCCTGCCTTGCAGGCGCGCCTGTGCCGCCTGCTGGCCCAGGCCGCCGGCAGCGCGGGCATGGCCGGCGGGCAGGCGATCGACCTGGCCAGTGTTGGGCAACTGCTCTCTGAGCGGCAACTGAGTGAAATGCACCGCCTCAAAACCGGCGCGCTGTTGCAGGGCAGCGTGATGATGGGCGCGGCCTGTAGCCGGCCATCAGCGCAGGCGGCCCGTTCGCTTGAAACCTTTGGCGCCGCGATCGGCCTGGCGTTTCAGGTGGTGGACGACATTCTGGACGCCACCGAAGACTCCGCTACCCTGGGCAAAACAGCGGGCAAAGATGCGCAGCAGGCCAAGCCCACGTATGTATCGCTGCTCGGGCTTGCGCCGTCGCGCGCTTTTGCGCAGGAGTTGCTGCACAGGGCGCTGGCAGCGCTGGAAGCCGCCGCTCTGCCCGATACCCGGGCCTTGCGCGGACTGGCCGATATGGTGGTCAACCGCAAGGCCTGACCGCAAGCTCGACCACACGCCTGACTGCTCAATTGGGACGAATAAAAAGACATGTCAAACTCAAGGTTTCCACTCTTGCAAACGATCAATTCACCGGCCGAGGTGCGCAAACTCACGCGCGCCCAGTTGAGTGTGCTGGCCGACGAATTGCGCGCGTACGTTCTCGACTCGGTTTCAAGGACCGGCGGACACCTGAGCTCCAACCTGGGCACCGTTGAACTCACCGTGGCGCTGCACTATGTGTTCAACACGCCGCAAGACCGGCTGGTGTGGGACGTGGGCCATCAAACCTACCCGCACAAGATCCTCACCGGGCGGCGCGAGCGCATGGCCAGTTTGCGGCAACTGGGCGGCCTCTCGGGCTTTCCGCAACGCGCGGAAAGCGAGTTTGACGCTTTTGGCACGGCCCATTCCAGCACCTCCCTCTCGGCCGCGCTGGGCATGGCGATTGGCGCCAAGCTGCAGGGCAGCGAACGCCGAGCGGTGGCCATCATCGGCGATGGCGCCATGACTGCCGGCATGGCCTTTGAGGCGCTCAACAACGCGGGTGTGGCTGATTGCAACCTGCTGGTTATCCTCAACGACAACGACATGAGCATCAGCCCGCCCGTGGGCGCGCTGAACCGTTACCTCGCACAGCTGATGAGCGGGCAGTTTTACGCGGCCGCCAAAAATGTCGGCAAGACGGTGCTCAAAAACGCACCGCCTCTGTTCAACCTGGCCAAACGGCTGGAGGAGCAGGCCAAGGGCATGGTGGTGCCGGCCACTTTGTTCGAGAAATTCGGCTTCAACTACATCGGCCCGATTGACGGACACGATTTAGAGTCGCTCATCCCGACGCTGGAGAACATCAAACACCTGGAAGGCCGCCAGTTCTTGCACGTGGTGACCAAAAAAGGGCAGGGTTACAAACGTGCCGAGCTTGACCCGGTCAACTACCACGGCCCCGGCAAGTTTGACCCGGCCGTGGGCCTGCTCAAGCCGGTGGTGCCGCCCAAAGCCACCTTTACCCAGGTGTTTGGTCAGTGGCTGTGCGACATGGCCACGCAAGACAAACGCCTGGTGGGCATCACCCCGGCGATGCGC
>JANNEZ010000334.1:0-3748 GCA_031379255.1 Rhodoferax sp.
CCCTGGTAGGGGCTGTCTTCGTGCCCTGAATCCTTGGGCAAAAACAAGTTCCACAGGCCTTCTGTTTTGGCTTTGGCCTTCAGCTCTTCGACGATGGGCACCACCTGCCAGGGGTTGTCGCCAAAGGCCTTCATCTGCGCGTCAAACACCGGCACTGCCGGATAGACGTGCGCGTCCATGAACGCCTTGACGCGGTCGCGCCAGTAGATTTGGGTGTCTGAGAATGTGAAATTCATGGCGGGCTTTCCAGAGTTTGAAGTTGAGTTTACGATGCCCCCATGACAAAAAACAAGAATCTCAAAGCGTTCTCCGCCATCCTTGTCGCCGTGGCGATAGCAGCGGCGGTCGCCTGGGCCGGCAGCCGGGCCGATACGGCCACCGCCTATGGATGGCCGTTGCTGCTGTTTTGCGCCACTCTGGCGTTCACCATACAGTGGGTCGCATTTGTACCCGCCTTCGCTCTGCAAACCGAAAAATTCTACGACCTGATCGGCAGCCTCACCTTTCTTGCGCTCTTGGCCAGCGCCGCCCGCTTTGGCCCGCCGCGCGAGTTCGCCGACAAGCTGCTGCTGCTGATGTGCGGCGTGTGGGCCCTGCGGCTGGGTCTGTTCCTGGCGCTGCGCATCCATAAAGACGGCACCGACAAACGCTTCACCCACATCAAACCCTCAGCGCCGCGTTTTTTGATGGCCTGGACGATGCAAGGCCTGTGGGTGTTCCTGACGTTATGCCCGGTGTTGATGGTGCTGGGCTCACCCGCGCGGCATTTCACCACGGTCTGGACCTACGCGGGAGCGGGCCTGTGGACGCTGGGTTTCGCGGTTGAGGTGATTGCCGACTGGCAGAAGCGCCAGTTCCGGGCCAATCCTGCGCATCACGGTCAATTCATCCAGACCGGCCTGTGGGGCTGGTCACGCCACCCGAACTATGCGGGAGAAATCCTGCTTTGGTTGGGCGTTTTCATCGCCTGCGCGCCGATGTTGTCCGGCTGGCAATGGGTGGGAATCGTGTCGCCGCTTTTCATCACCTTGCTGTTGACCCGGGTCAGCGGCATCCCGCTGCTGGAGGCCAGCGCCAAAGAGCGGTGGGGGTCAGACCCCCGGTTTCTGGACTATGTCAAACGCACGCCAGTGTTGTGGCCCTGGGGCAAAGGCGGCTGAACGTCACGCATTTTTCGTATTGTGGCAATTGGAATCTGACCTCAATTAATTGACACCAATGGTTTCAATGGATTATTCAACCGTCACACTCTTGGCCAAGTTGCGCGGTTTGTCCACATCGGTCCCCCGCGCGCAGGCGGTGTGGTAGGCCAGCAATTGCAGCGGCACCACATGCAGCAGCGGTGAGAGCTCGCCGTAATGCTCGGGCATACGGATGACGTGGATGCCCTCGTCACTCTCAATCTTCGTGCCCGCGTCGGCCAGCACATACAGCACGCCACCACGCGCCCGCACCTCGTGCAGGTTGCTCTTCAACTTTTCCAGCAACACGTCGTTCGGGGCCACAGTGACCACCGGCATTTCGCTGGTGACCAGCGCCAGCGGGCCGTGTTTGAGCTCGCCGGCCGGGTAGGCTTCGGCGTGGATGTAGCTGATCTCCTTGAGCTTCAAAGCACCTTCGAGCGCAATCGGGTAATGCAGGCCGCGCCCAAGAAAGAGCGCGTTTTCCATCTTCGCGAAGTCTTCCGCCCAGGCGATGATTTGCGGCTCCAGCGCCAGCACGGCCGAGAGCGCAGCGGGTAAATGGCGCATGGCCTTGAGGTGGCGCTGCTCGTCGGCGGCGCTCAAATGGCCGCGCGTTTTGGCGAGTGCCAGTGTCAACAGGAACAGGCCAGCCAGTTGTGCCGTGAAGGCTTTGGTCGACGCCACGCCGATCTCGATACCCGCGCGTGTGATGTAGGAGAGTTTGCACTCGCGCACCATGGCGCTGGTGGCCACGTTGCAGATGGTCAGCGTGTGGGTCATGCCCAGCCCCTGCGCATGCCGTAGCGCGGCCAGTGTGTCGGCCGTCTCACCCGACTGCGTGATGGTGACCACCAGCGTTTTCGGATTGGGCACCGAGTCGCGGTAGCGGTACTCGCTGGCCACCTCCACCTGCGTCGGGATTTTGGCGATGCTCTCCAGCCAGTATTTCGCCGTGCAGCCGCTGTAATAACTGGTGCCGCAGGCCAGGATCAACACCGAATCGATGTGTTTGAAAACCCTTGCGGCGCTCTCGCCACCGGCGCCACCCTCACCGCCCGCGCCTCCCACACCGTTGAACAGGTCTGAAACGATGCCTTCCACGCCTTCCAGCGTGTCGCCAATGGCACGAGGCTGCTCGAAGATTTCCTTCTGCATGTAATGGCGATAAGGCCCCAATTCCGCCGCGCCGCTGTGCGCCAGCACGGTTTTCACCGGCCTCTGGGCTGGCGCCACGGCTTTGTGTGATTTGTCGACCAGCCAGTATTTGCCCAGTTGCACATCGACCACGTCGCCTTCGTCCAGGTAGACGATCTGGTCGGTCACGCCGGCCAGCGCCATCGCGTCTGACGCGAGGAAGTGCTCGCGCCCGTCTTTGCCCACGCCCAGGATCAGCGGCGAGCCGGCGCGCGCGCCAATCAGGCGCTGCGGCTCATCTTTGCAGAACACGGCAATCGCGTAGGCGCCGTGCAGTTCTTTCACCGCCGCCTTCACCGCTTCAAAAATGTCGCCGTCGTAGAGGCTGTCGATCAGGTGGGCGATGACTTCGGTGTCGGTCTGGCTCTGGAACGCATACCCTTTGGCCTTGAGCTGCGCGCGCAACTCGTCGTGGTTTTCAATGATGCCGTTGTGCACCAGGGCCACGCGACCTGGGCGCGTATCGTAGCTCTGGCCAACGCCGTTGACGGCATCGCCCTTGACACCCTTGGCAGACGTGAACACCGACTCCGGCCCGTGGCTGAAATGCGGGTGCGCGTTGTGCCTCGCGGGCGCGCCGTGTGTGGCCCAGCGCGTGTGCGCAATGCCAATCAGCCCTTCCAGATGCGTGACCTGCACCTGCTCCATCAATTCCGACACCCGCGAGGTACTGCGCGCCCTTTTCAGGCCACCGGCATACACGGCGACGCCGCAGGAGTCGTACCCCCGGTACTCAAGCCGTTGCAGTCCCTGAACCAGGATGGGAACGATATTGCGGGTAGACACTGAACCGACGATGCCACACATGCGAACTCCTTGTTGAAGGTGGTGGCCACTTTAAGGGGCTTTTCTTAAAATAGGGTGTTGATTTTTCACAAATTTTGGACTTTAAATTCATAAAATTCATGAAATGATTAATAATTTCATAATTATGAAAAACTCAGAACAAAATTTTCAGCCGTTCCCACTGGATGCGACTGACCTGCAAATCCTTGATCAGTTGCAAAAAGACGCGTCGATGACCAACCAGCAGCTGGCAGAACGCGTGTTCACCTCTGCGCCGACCTGCCTGCGCCGTGTCAAACGGCTCAAGGACGCGGGCTTGATCGAACGGCAAATCGCCATCCTCAATGCTGACAAACTGGCCCCGTTGCTGGGCCACGGCCTCACGGCGATCGTGGAGATCACGCTGGAGCGGCAGGACGCGAAAAGTCTGGAAGTTTTTGAAACCCGCGTGGTCGCGGACGAGGCTGTGCAGCAGTGTTACCGCGTCTCGCCCGGGCCGGATTTTGTGTTGACCGTGTTCGCACGCGACATGCCGGCTTACCTGGCGCTGACCGAGCGCCTCTTCACGCTGGATGGCAATGTGC
>JANNEZ010000352.1:0-1679 GCA_031379255.1 Rhodoferax sp.
GCCAGTCGGCGTTGTCGCCAAAGCGCAGATTGTTGCCGCCCCAGCCGGTCCATTTGTTTCCGTAAATGGCGCGGATGCCCGTGGTGTAAAAAGTCATGGTCGCCACCAGAAGAACGCAGAGCAGCACCACGGATTTCCGGGTGAGCGCACCAAAGTCGGCATTGCGGATCTCCGGTGTTTCATCCTGCTGGTGCGCGAAGCCAAGAATCAGCACGGTGCAGATGAGGGCGTTGACCATCACCATGCCTTCCGTTGCGATGCGGCCATCGGAGAATGCCACGACGGCCTTGGTGAAATTGGCGATGACAATCAGCCAGAGGAACATCAGATACAGGAGTTGCCCTTTTCCCAGCCAGGTCGATGGAATCAAGGCGGCCGGTTGCCTCCGATGCCGCACCAGCACAAAGACCGTGCAGGCGGTCAGCAACATCCACATCAGCGTGAACCAGGTCCAGGCTGACAGCATGATGTTGCCGAAGAGGGGCACGCGTAGAAAATCAGCCACCGATTGAAAAACGCCCTTCGCCGCTCCGCGGGTGCCGGTCCAGTCCCGGACGTTTTTGACGATGTTGATGTAGCCGACGATGTTGAACACGAACACGACCGCGAAGATCTCGGTCCACGGCCGGACGCGCGGTTCGTCGCGCCGCACGGGCAACCGCGAGGCGAGGATGCCCAGCGGGATGACGATGGCGAGGCCGTAAAGAATGCCGGCGAATTGTTCAAGGGCGATGCTGTGCCAGTTGGCGCTGCGCCAGTGTTTCCAAAATTCAATGACGGCGGCGTTGTTGGTGAGCACGGGATTGCCTGGCGAAACGCACAACACCTTGACGAACTGCGCGGTCGTCAGTGCCAAGCCGCCCAGTGCTCCCGACAGCAGGGCGGCGAAGACGACCGGTTTCTGCCCGGTCTTTCGGAAGTAGAGCAGGAGTCCGATGTAGCAACCGAGAATGTTGGCCCAACTGTCGCCACGCGGCGGTGCGAGACGGAATCCCCCGACGCTTTGGAACAGAGGCAGATTGGAAAGCAGCACCGGCCCGACGAGGAAGACGATAAAACTCCACAACGCCATGCGGACGAGCAGCGCCGAGCCGGATCGCCACGCGCCGTAACGCCAGAAATAAATCGCAACCCCAGCCACCGCCCCGAAGCTCCAGCCGAGATGTGCCCCGAGACTGGCGAAACTCGTCGGCCAATTCGTCAGCATGTCTTCGGCGGCAAACTTCGCTGCACCATTTGCGGGGTCGAGCAGCGTGAGGTCGCCTTGCGGTTGCACGAGCGCACCCACGACGGTGGGTTGCCAGCCGGTGACGGCGAGCAGTTGTTGAATTCCCCACCCAATTGCCGCGCCGCCCAAGGCAAACAACACCAGTTGGCGGAACTTGCTGAAGCGGCGATCCCAGAGATCGAACGCACACAGGGCGATCAAAGCCAGCACCGCCTCCAGCCATTCACTGTCCAGCCAATAGAGCGGATCGCGCTGGCGAAAGTCGGAGCGGTCGGCGCCGAACGCCGCGAACAACCGGTCCTGAAAATCGAAGGGCGTATCTTGAATGACATATTGCACCGCCCAGATTCCAAAAACCCAGAGCAGCGGGCGGAAAATGGCGGTCAGTTTCTCGCGATCCTCGACCGCCGCGTAAGCTGTGGCCGCTCCTCCGAGTCCGGCCCAGAGAAAC
>JANNEZ010000401.1:0-6592 GCA_031379255.1 Rhodoferax sp.
AGGCCCTGGCGAAAACGCTGTCGCCCCCACGGCTGACGTGGGAGACGTTGTCAACGAGCCGCTCAACTTAATTTGTGCCGCGCGCCACGGCGATGGGCACTTCCCAGCGGCTGCTGCCGTTTTGCGGGTTCATGCCGACCAGGCGGCCCGAAAGCCCCGCCACCAGCGTATCACCAACGGCCAACAACACGCCGACCTGGCGCAGCACCAAAGCCTCGCCGGGGCGCGCCTGGGTCCACAACTTGCGGCCCGAGGCTGCGTCAAACGCCGCAACCGAACGGTCTGCGCCCAACACAAACACACGGGCGCCGGCAACCAAAGGCGCGGTGAAGGTGAGCGCGGGAAGTTTCTGGCGCCAGATTTCGCGGCCAGCGTCCAGCGTGACCAGCTCGTTCGCCTGGGTAACCACAGAGGTGTACCGGCCGTCACTGCCGGCCGCAGCCGACAGGGCCCCGCCCAACGACGTGCGCCACAGGTCGGCCCCGGTGCGCGCATCCAGCGTGGCGACTACACCGTCGGAGCTGGCCAAGGCAATGTTGTTGCCATTGGGTTTGACTACGAGCGGGAACTTCACTTCGCCCACTTTGGCGGACCACGCCAGGCGCACACCAATCAATGCGGCGTTGGGCCCAAGGTCTGCCGGTTTGGGAGCTTCACTGGTGCTGCCGCAGCCCGACAGGACCAGCGCCAATACCAGACCAGCGACCCCACAGACCACCTTGAAGCCGGATCCCGGGTGCGCCATTGCCGTGCCGTGCGTCACTGTTTGGCTTCCACAGGTTTGGCCGGAGCCTCAGGCTTGGGGTTGACCCCCAAAGCATTGAGCTTGACTTCAACCAGGCGTTTGTATTCGGTGCGGTCGTCAAACGCCTTGTAGGCCTTTTCGTACTCGACGCGGGCTTCTGCTTTCTTGCCATGCAGGGAGAACACATCCCCCTTGCGGTCGGCAGCGAGTGCCGAGAACTCCGGCGGAAACTTGGCGGCGAGCAAAGTCAGGGCTTGGTCATAAGCCTTGTCATTCAGCAAGACCGCTGCCAGCCGCAGCCGCGCGATGGCCTGAATCCCTTCGTCGGACGATTTGTCGGCAACCCACTGCAGCGCGGTTTTGGTCTCGGCCGCCTTGCCGGCTTCGAAATAGGCCTTGGCGGCGAGCAACGCACCCTGGTACGCGTAGGTGGTAGAGGGAAATTTTTCCTTCAGATCGGTAAAAACACGATCAATTTTGGCAGAGTCGCCACCTTTGACGACGCGGTCAAGCTCGTCGTACAAGGCGGAAGCCTGGGTGGCCTGGCTGGTTTGCCAGCGCTGATAAAGGTTCCAGCCGGCAAAAGCGGCCATGACGACGATCAGAGCCCAGGTAATGAGGTTGCCGTATTGTTTCCAGAAGGCTTTCAGCTGGTCAAGCTGTTCCTGTTCTTCAAGGTCGAGTTGGTTTGCCATGGGAGATGTGGGTTAAGCCTTTGATTGTAGGGTGCCGGCCCAGGCCAAAATGTCGCCGAGCGGCTGTTTCACCTGCGCGCCACTGCCGGCCGCGCCGGGGCCGCCTGGACCACCATCTCGCAGCGACTTGACGGTCACCTGGCCCTGCGCCAGCTCGTCAGCGCCGAAAACCAGCGCAAAACGGGCGCCGCTGGCGTCTGCACGCTTGAATTGTGATTTCACGCTGCCCATGCCCTCGGCCGCGCTCGCATGCATCTGCACACTCACACCGAGCGCCCGCAGGTGTTGCAGGGCTCGCATGGCCTGGGGCAGCGCCGCCACATCGGGCACCACCGCGTAGGCGTCCAGCGAGGCAGGCGGCACGGCCCCGCCCTGCTCCTTGATGAGTTCCAGCACGCGTTCGACACCCATCGCCCAGCCAACGGCCGGCGCGGGTTTCCCGCCGATTTGCGCCATCAAGTCGTCGTAACGTCCACCCGCGCAAATCGTGCCCTGCGCGCCGAGGCTTGCGGTGATGAATTCAAACACCGTCAGGTTGTAGTAGTCCATACCGCGCACCAGGCGCGGGTTGACGCTGTAGGCAATGCCATTGGCCTCCAGGATCGACTTGAACATAGCGAAATGCGCCAGTGAGGCAGCGCCCAGAAAATCCAGCAGTTTGGGCGCCGACTCATTCACCGGCCGCATCGCCGGGTTCTTTGAATCGAGGATGCGCAGGGGGTTGCTGTGCAGGCGCCGCCGGCCGTCTTCATCAAGCTGGTCCTGATGCTGCTCGTAATGGACGATGAGGGCAGCCCGGTGTTGCCGCCGCTCGTCGGGTTGGCCCAGGCTGTTGATCTCCAGCCGCACATCCTGAAAACCCAATTCCTTCCACAGGGCATCGGCCAGCAACACCAATTCTGCGTCCACTTCGGCGCCTGAAAAGCCCAGGGCTTCGGCGCCAATTTGGTGAAACTGGCGGTATCGGCCGCGCTGCGGGCGCTCGTGGCGGAACATGGGACCCATGTAATACAGACGCTTGCCGCCGTCGTACAAGAGCGAATGCTCAATGGCGGCGCGCACCACACCTGCGGTGTTTTCCGGCCGCAAGCTCAGCGCCTCCCCGTTGAGGCGGTCGTCGAAGGAGTACATCTCCTTCTCGACGATATCGGTCACTTCGCCCAATCCGCGCACAAAGAGGGGCGTCGGCTCAACGATGGGCGTGCGGATGTTCCTGTACGCAAAACGCGCCATCAACTCGCGCACCTTGCCCTCGAGCCATTCCCAGCGCTGCGAATCGGGCGGCAGGATGTCGTTCATGCCCTTGACTGCGGTGATTTTTTCGAATTTGGTTCCAGCGTTCATGGACGTTGTTTTTTCTGCCTGTGCGGCAGGCTGTGTTCGGCGGGAAATGTCAGCCGGATTCGGCGTGCGCCTGGGCGTGGCCGAAACGCTTTTCAATGTAATTTTCAACGACCTGTTGGAATTCAACGGCAATGGCATCGCCCCGCAAGGTCATTCGTTTTTCGCCGTCGATGAATACCGGCGCAGCCGGCGCTTCGCCGGTGCCCGGAAGGCTGATGCCGATGTCGGCGTGTTTGCTCTCACCGGGCC
Source organism: Rhodoferax sp. (assembly GCA_031379255.1). Lineage (GTDB taxonomy): Bacteria > Pseudomonadota > Gammaproteobacteria > Burkholderiales > Burkholderiaceae_C > JANYCG01. The sequence continues at coordinate 3,034 of JANNEZ010000401.1, forward strand.
CGTTGACGATGCAGCCCATGACGGCCACCTTGAGGTTTTCCACGCCTGGGTACTTTTCACGCCAGACCGGCATTTGCGCCCGCAGGAAATCATCAATCTGTTGGGTCAGTTCCTGAAAGGTGCTGCTGGTGGTGCGGCCGCAACCGGGACATGCGGTGACACTCGGCACAAAGGTGCGCAGCCCCAGCGACTGCAGAATCTCCGACGCAATGACAACCTCCTGCGTGCGGGCTTCTCCTGGCGCTGGCGTGAGCGAGACGCGAATCGTGTCGCCAATGCCTTCCTGCAACAGGATCGCCAGGGCGGTCGACGACGCGACCGTGCCTTTGGTCCCCATGCCGGCTTCGGTCAAGCCCAGATGCAGCGCGTAGTCACAACGCCGGGCCAGCTCCCGGTACACCGAAATCAGATCCTGCACGCCGCTGACCTTGCACGACAGGATGATCTGGTCGCCCGGCATGCCCATGGACTCGGCCAGCCGCGCCGACCCGATGGCCGAGGTGATCAAGGCCTCGTACATCACCGGTTTGGCGTCCCAAGGCAGCGCCCGGGCGGCGTTCTCGTCCATCAAACGGGCCAACAACTCCTGGTCAAGGCTGCCCCAATTGACACCGATGCGCACGGGCTTGTTCCAGCGCATGGCGGCTTCGATCATCTGGCCAAACTGGCGATCGTGTTTGTCGCCCTTGCCGACGTTGCCGGGGTTGATGCGGTACTTCGACAGGGCTTTCGCGCACTCGGGATAATCCGTCAGGAGGCGATGGCCGTTGTAATGGAAATCGCCGATCAGCGGCACGTCGATGCCCATGCGGTCCAACTGCTCACGCACGTGCGGCACGGCGGCGGCGGCTTCGGGTGTGTTGACGGTGATGCGCACCATTTCGGAGCCGGCAATGGCCAGCTCCTTCACCTGAATGGCGGTACCGATGGCGTCCGCAGTGTCGGTGTTGGTCATCGATTGCACCCGCACCGGCGCGCCGCCGCCGACGGTGACCACCCTTGCGCCCCAACTGACCTGCGCCTGGCGCGAATGGCGCGATTTGGGAAAGGCCGTGGGGATGGGCGCCTGTGCCCCGTCGTTCAGGTTCACTATTTCACCTCGAACCGGGCAACGTTGTCGCGCGTCACGGCGGCCAGATCAAAGTCTTTGCCGCGCACTTTCAGCGATACGGAATCGACCCGGCCCACCACCACCTTGAGTGGCGAGAGTCCGGAAGCGCCAGCAGTTTCGCCGGACGACAAGGTCTTGCGCAGTTGCACCACACCGGCGGCGTCAGTGACTTCGATCCAGGCGCTGCCTTTGGCGGAGAACACGACGATGCCGTCCGCGCCCGCGCCCACCGTTTCCGGCCCGAATCCAGGCGCTTTGGCGTCGGCGGGCAACACGGGCGCGGCCACCGGCTCGGTTTTTTCAGGCGCTTTGTCAACGGCTGGGCTTGGCGAAACCGCGTTCCCACTGGCCACAGCGGCCGCAGGAACCGCTTGTGTATTGGCGGCGACCGCTGGCAAAACAAGGGTTTCGGAGGTTTTTTCCGGAACCGTTTCGTTCTTCACCCCGTCGATATTGAGCGGCACCACGAGCAAAAAGGCGGCGGCTGCAACCAGCACCATGCCAATGACGACAAACGGCTTGGACAGGCGCTGCGCCAGTGTGCTCTGCGCCGCAAAACCCGGACCCTGATACGCGGCATTGAGGCTGCTTTCGTCGGTTTTCAGCCGGGGCATCAGGCCCTGCGGCAAGCGAGCAAGAACCGGGTCGGCGTCGACCTTCAGGGTGCGGCAAATGCTGGCGGCCAGCGCGCGGGCAAAGACTGTGTCGGGCAGCAGGTCAACCCGGTCTGCCTCCAGCGCTTCAATCTTTTTGACGGGCACTTTGAGGGAAACCGCCAATGCGCCAATGTGCAAACCGGCGGCTTCCCGCGCCTGGCGCAGCAAGGCGCCGGCCGAAGGGCCCGAAAAGGTCTCGCCGGTTTCATTCATCGAAGGCGCTGCGTTCATATGAAAGGGTTTCCTTCGCTTGGGCAAAACGCTTTTTCAACTGGGTGCCGAGTTGCTGCATCGCATCGCGGTTCTCCATGCGGCGTTCGATCTTGATGCCCAGCCAGAGTGTTTCGGCGTTGGCCAGCTCGCTGTTGTTGATGCGCCGGATGTAAAACTGCGAGCGCGCGAACTCGCCGCGTTTGTAGAGCAGATCGGCCAGGTTGTAGCCGGTGATGGGGTTGCCAGGCTCGAGCTCATACGCGCGCTGAAGGCTCAATTCTCCTTCCGGCAGCAAACCGGCGCGCACCTGGCACAGGCCTTGCGCCATCCAGGATTTGGCGCGGCCGGCGTACAGCGGCACGGCAATGGCCTGCGCCAGCACTTGCTGCGATTGCGGGTAACGCGCCTGCTGGCACAAAAGCCAGCCGTAGTTGTGCATCACGTTGGCGTCGCGCGGCGACAGCGCCAAGGCGCGTTTGAAACTCTCTTCGGCCAGTTGGGGCTCGTTGAGCCGCATGTAGACCAGGCCGCGCAGGTTGTAGGCGTCAGCGAAATTCGGATCGGCGGTCAGGGCCTGTTTCAATTCGTCCAGCGCGACCGTGGTTTGCCCCTGCTCAAAATACCCCACGGCCAGCTCCAGGCGCAGGCGCGCTCGCTTGCGCGTTTCGGGCTCGTCGGAATCGGTGACGATGTCGGCCCGGGGAGTGGCCGAACTGCCATCCGCGTTGGTGGCGCAACCACCGAGCTGGAGGGCGCTGAGCAACACGGCCAAACCTGCGCCGCAGAGGAAGAGGCGCGCAGCCCATCCGCTGGTATCCCTGGTGGTCATGTATTCAATGCTCCTGTTCAAGCCTGGCAACAAATGTGATCGGCTGGGCCGTGGCACGCTGGCGCGCCATTCTTTGGTCAACCCGGGTGCGGTCGTTGACGTCGCCAGCCAGTTGGCCGCAGGCTGCGTCAATATCGTCGCCGCGGGTTTTGCGGATCGTCGTCACGATGCCTGCGCCACTGAGGATTTTCGCAAATTCCGTGACTGCCGCCGCTTTGGACCGCAACAGGCCCGAGGCTGGAAATGGGTTGAACGGAATCAGGTTGACCTTGCCCCACACGCCGCCGGTTGCATGGCGTTTGAAGAGTTCGACCAACTCCCGCGCCTGCTGCGGGCGGTCGTTGACACCGTCGAGCATGCAGTATTCAAACGTGATGAAGTCGCGCGGCGCGTGCGCCAGGTAACGGTTGCAGGCGTCCAGCAGTTCGCTGATCGGGTATTTTTTGTTCAGCGGCACGAGGTCGCTGCGCAGGGTGTCATTGGGCGCATGCAGGGACACCGCCAACGCGACCGGGCAATCCTGCGCCAAGCGGTCGATCATCGGCACCACGCCCGAGGTTGACACGGTAACGCGCCGGCGCGATAGGCCGTAACCGTGGTCGTCGAGCATCACGCGCAGCGCCGGCACCAGCGCCGAATAGTTCTGCAGCGGCTCCCCCATGCCCATCATCACCACATTGGAGATGACGCGCTCGCCCTGCCCCGGTTTCTTCTTCAAATGGCGGCGCAGGTAATGCTCGGCAAACCACA
>JANNEZ010000475.1:0-3340 GCA_031379255.1 Rhodoferax sp.
TGCGCGTGCCGATCTTCGACAGGCTCTGCAGCACCTTGCCCGGCATCGAGCCGATGTAGGTGCGGCGATGGCCGCGGATTTCGGCCTCGTCGCGCATGCCACCCAGGGCCATGCGCACGTATTTGCGGCCGGTCGCCTTGGCAATCGACTGGCCCAACGACGTCTTGCCGACGCCGGGAGGCCCCACGAGGCACAGGATCGGCGCCTTGACCTTGTCGACGCGCTGCTGCACCGCGAGGTACTCCAAAATGCGGTCTTTCACACGGTCAAGGCCGTAATGGTCTTCGTTGAGCACCGTCTCGGCGTTCTGCAGGTTGTGCTTGATCTTGGTCTTGTTGCTCCAGGGCAGGCCCGTGAGCACGTCGATGTAGTTGCGCACCACGGTCGCTTCGGCGGACATCGGCGACATCAGCTTGAGCTTCTTGAATTCGCCTTCGGCCTTCTTCAACGCCTCCTTGGGCATCTTGGCGGCCTTGATTTTTTTCTCGATCTCGTCGATGTCGGCGCCGTCTTCACCCTCTCCGAGTTCCTTCTGGATGGCTTTGACCTGTTCGTTCAAATAAAAATCGCGCTGGTTTTTCTCCATTTGCCGCTTGACCCGGCCACGTATTTTTTTGTCGACGTTCAGTATCTCGACTTCGCGTTCGATCTGTTCGAACAGGTTCTCCAGCCGCGCCTGGATATTGGACAGCGCGAGCACGACCTGTTTGTTTTCGAGTTTGAGCGGCAGATGCGCTGCGATGGTGTCCGCCAGACGGCCCGGATCGTCTATGCTGGAAATCGAGGTGAGGATTTCCGGGGGGATTTTCTTGTTTAGCTTGACGTATTGGTCAAACTGCTGCATCACCGCACGGCGCAGGGCCTCGATTTCACTGGCCTTGACTTCAGCCTTGGTCAACATCTCGGCGTCAGACTCAACGGGCGTGACATTGGCGGAAAAATGCAGTTCGCCATCTTCGATCTTGTTGACCGTCGCCCGCTGTTGGCCTTCAACCAGCACCTTGACGGTGCCGTCCGGAAGTTTGAGCATTTGCAGGATGGTCGAGACACACCCGACCTCGAACATGTCTGCGACCACCGGGTCGTCTTTGGCAGCGGCCTTTTGCGCCACCAGCATGATGCGACGCTCGGCTTCCATCGCGGCTTCAAGCGCCTTGATGCTTTTGGGGCGACCTACAAACAGCGGGATGACCATGTGCGGAAACACCACCACGTCCCGCAATGGCAACAGAGGGAGGTCAATGGCAACGGAAGGCAAAGGGGTATGGCCGGGCATGGGGACCTTTAAATTTCAGACAGTTCGAGCCAGACGGATCACGCCTTTTTGGCTACTTCGCGGTAGACCAGCAGCGGCGGCTTGTTTTCTTCAATGGTGGATTCGTCGACAACCACCTTGTCGACATTCGACGTGGTGGGCAACTCGTACATGGTGTCGATCAACGCCTGTTCAACGATGGAGCGCAAACCCCGGGCGCCGGTTTTTCGGGCCAGCGCTTTGCGGGCAATGGCCTTCAAGGCCGAAGGGCGAATCTCAAGCTCAACACCCTCCATCGCCAACAACTTGCCATATTGCTTGACCAGGGCGTTTTTCGGCTCAACCAGGATTTGCACCAGGGCATCTTCCGAGAGCTCGGCCAGAGTCGCGACAACCGGCATCCGCCCAACCAGTTCGGGAATCAATCCAAACTTGATCAAGTCTTCGGGTTCAACGTCCTTGAAGGATTCGGTCAGGCTGCGTTGCGCCTTGCTTTTCACCGCCGCGCCAAAACCAATGCCCGAAGACTCGGTGCGCCGCTCGATGACCTTTTCAAGGCCCGAGAATGCGCCACCACAGATGAACAGGATGTTGGTGGTGTCAATCTGCACAAAATCCTGATTCGGGTGTTTGCGGCCCCCCTGGGGCGGCACACTGGCCATGGTGCCTTCGATCAGTTTGAGCAGCGCCTGCTGGACACCCTCGCCCGACACGTCGCGGGTAATCGACGGGTTGTCCGATTTGCGCGAGATTTTGTCGATCTCGTCGATGTAGACAATGCCGCGCTGCGCCCGGTCGACCTCGTAATTGCAACTTTGAAGCAACTTGAGCACGATGTTTTCGACGTCTTCGCCCACGTACCCGGCTTCTGTCAGGGTGGTGGCGTCCGCCATGACAAAGGGCACGTCGAGCATGCGCGCCAAGGTCTGCGCCAGCAGGGTCTTGCCGGAACCGGTTGGGCCAATCAGCAAAATATTGCTCTTGGCCAGTTCGATGTCGTCCTTTTTCGCTTTTTCCTTGTGACGCAACCGCTTGTAATGGTTGTAGACCGCCACGGCAAGCGTGCGTTTGGCAGGCTCCTGGCCGATGACGTAATTGTCGAGATTGGCCTTGATTTCAACGGGCGTTGGCAAGTCGCCGCGACCGTCACGCGTTTCCACCGACGCGGGCAATTCGTCGCGGATGATTTCATTGCAAAGCTCGATGCACTCGTCACACACGAAAACGGACGGGCCGGCGATCAGCTTCTTGACTTCATGCTGGCTCTTCCCGCAAAACGAACAATAAAGGGTCTTTTCGCTCGAAGCACCTTTTTTCTCGGCCATGTCAGTAATACCCTGTAGCAGTGGTTTCTGGATGATAGCGAATCAGGCCGATGGCGTTGCCCGGCCGGGCCAAACGCCCCCAATGCAGTTGCAACCAAACCACAGCCGGATGAGGACGCCCCATTCACGGGCGTTTTGAAATGACCTGGTCGATCAAACCATACTCTTTACATTCATCGGCGGACATGTAGTAGTCGCGTTCCGTGTCACGCTCGATGCGTTCAATTGGCTGGCCTGTCCGTTCGGCGAGGATCTTGTTGAGCTGTTCACGCGTCTTGAGAATTTCGCGGGCCTGGATTTCAATTTCGGTTGCCTGACCCTGGCTGCCGCCCGACGGCTGGTGAATCATGATCTTGGAATTGGGAAGCGAGAACCGCTTGCCTTTGGCGCCGGCCGCCATCAGGAAAGCACCCATACTGGCAGCAAAACCCGTACAAAGGGTGGACACATCCGGCTTGACAAAATTCATGGTGTCGAAAATTGCCATGCCAGCAGTCACTGAGCCACCGGGCGAGTTGATGTAGAAGGAAATATCCTTGTCAGGGTTTTCACTCTCCAGGAACAGCAGTTGGGCAACTACCAAATTGGCGGTTTGGTCGTTGACGGGGCCCACCAGAAAAATCACGCGCTCACGCAACAGGCGCGAGTAAATATCGTAGGCGCGCTCGCCGCGACCGCTGGTTTCAATCACCATTGGCACCAGGCCAAGATTTTGCGGCGCGTCAGACGTGTGCGCGTCAAAGGCTGCGTTCATACTGAT
>JANNEZ010000478.1:0-7393 GCA_031379255.1 Rhodoferax sp.
CTTGTGCGCAATCGCCTGGTAACCGGCTGACAGCTCCAGGAGCGACTCCAGGCTGGCGCGCTCGCCTTCGCGCAGCAGGCGTTTGGTCATGCGCAAGACGCCGCCCGGGTTGGCGGCGATCTTGCCGGCGAGTTGGCGTGCGGCAGCCATCAGCTGGTCTGCAGGCACCACGCGCGACACCAGGCCACAGGCGAGCGCCTCGGCGGCGCTGAGCGATTCTCCGGTGAAAGCCATTTCAGCGGCTTTGGATTTGCCGACGATGCGCGGCAAAAGCCAGGCGCCGCCATCCCCGGGGATGATGCCCACCCGCACGAAACTCTCGGCAAAGGTGGCGGTATCGGCCGCGATGCGGATGTCGCACATGCAGGTCAAATCCATGCCCGCGCCAATCGCGGCGCCATTGACGGCGCAGATCACCGGCACATCCAGGTTGTACAGCGCCCTGGGCAGGCGCTGGATGCCGTTGCGGTATTCTTCGCGGATCAGCTCGGGTGAAATGTCGGTTTCAAAAAAGCGTTTCATGTCTTTCACGTTGCCGCCCGAAGAAAACACCGGGCCTTCGCCCGTGAGGATAACGACACGCACGCTGGCATCGAGCGCGATGGCCGCGCAGGCGTCGACCAACTCCTGCACCGCCGTGTTGCCGGTCAAGGCGTTGCGCGTCTCGGGCTGGCTCATGGTGAGCGTGAGCACGGCGCCGTCGCGGCTGGATTTGAGGAAATTGGCCATGGGGGAGGTTCCGGTTGGAGGGGTTGACGACGGGGGGTTGGACGGGGGGGTTGATTGGATTCAAGCCGCGCCCAGGTGAGGGTCGGTCGCTTGGCGCAACAGGTCAAGCGCCGGGCCATCGTGCCCATGCACCAGCGCCGCGCCAATTTCCCGATGCCAATACGATTCAGCGCCCGCCGTCTGGCGCCACGCATGCAAGCGGCGCGTGAACAGCTGCAGGTCAAAGACCTCGGTGAAACCGATGGCGCCATGGATCGAATGCGCCAGATCGGCCACCACCACCGCCGCTTCGCTGGCGCGCGCCTTGGCAATGCCGGCGTTCAGCCGATTGGGCATGAAGGCAGGGGCCTCGGTCGAAGAATCCGGCGCGCTGGCGCAGCCGATTTGCGCCGCCATGTGGGCTGCCAGGCAGTGCTCGGCCATTTGCGCCAGCTGGTGCTGGATCGCCTGGAATTTTCCCAGGGCGCGGCCGAACTGCTGGCGCTCATTGGCATACTGAAGCGTCATCTCCAGCACCCGCTGCAAAGCGCCCCCCATTTGGGCTGCGACCACAGCGGCCTGCATCGCGCGGACGTCTGGCGAGGCGGCGGTGTTGACTTGCGCATTGACATTGCCATTGAGCTGGGCGGCAGCCGCAACCCATTCAAGCCCGACACAGGCGTCAGGCCATTCAATGCCCCGCCGCGCCGCCCAAGCCCGCGCCAGCAGGGTTTCAGCCAGAGGCAGCGGCACCACAAAACGGCCGCACAGCTCAAACAGGGGGAAGGCTTGCGCCAGCGACAGGCCTGCCCCGCCCTGGTCCTCGGGCACCATGGCGTTGGCGAAACCCGAGTCGCTGATGGCCTGCCAAAGGTCTTGCGCCGCCCGGGGCGAGTCGCCAGCTTCGACGGCCCGCACCACGGCCGGCGCGCAATGCGCCGCCAGCAAGTAGTGCAGCGCACGAGCGAAGATGTCATCGATAGGTTCGGGTTTCACACTAGCCGGCATGGTCGTGATCGTCATTCCTGCAGCCGGCCTAGCGCAGGCCCAGCCCGCGCGCGATCATGCCGCGCAGGATGTCGCGGGTGCCGCCGCGCAGCGAAAACGACGGCGCAACCTGGGTCACATAGTTCAGCGACTGCAGCAGTTCCAGTGGGATGACCGGCGCGGTGCGTGAGAACAGGTCATCGGCAATCGCGGTGGGAATGAGCTGCTCCAGTGTTACCCCCAGGTCTTTGACCAGTGCCGCTTCCACCACCGGACTGTGGCCCTGCGCAATTTTTTCTGTGACTGCGATTGACAGGGCGCGCAAAGGCGCGAGCTGGCTCAGCAGTTTGCCCGCCAGTTGCAAGGATTCGGCCGACTGGCCGTCTGGTGTGCGGATGAAGGCCAGCCACTGGTCGAACAGAACCATGCTGGAGTAGATGCGCTCTGGCCCGCTGCGCTCATAAGCGAGTTCGGCGGTTACTTGCGCCCAGCCGCCGCCTTCGGCGCCGATCAGCGCGTCGTGCGCCAGTGGCACATTGTCAAAAAACACTTCGCAAAACTGGCTGTCACCGGTCAGATCTTTGGTGGGCCGCACCGTCACGCCTGGCAATGACAAATCAACGATGAGCTGCGAGAGGCCTTTTTGCCGGTCGGCCGCCTCGCCCGAAGTGCGCACCAGGGCGATCATGTAGTGGCAGTTGGCCGCATTGCTGGTCCAGATTTTTTGGCCGTTGAGTTGCCAGCCTGGAACACGGTTGACAGTGGTCGGGGTGGCACGGGTCTTGACACTGGCTAAATCGGAACCTGCATTGGGCTCACTCATGCCGATGCAGAAGAACGATTCACCCCGGCAGATCGGCGGCAAATAGAACTGCTTTTGCGCCGCGTTGCCGTATTTCAGAATCAAAGGCGCGCTTTGCCGGTCGGCGATCCAGTGCGAGCCCACTGGCGCGCCCGCGTTGAGGAACTCTTCGACCAGCACATACCGCGCAAACGCGCTGCGCCCGCCGCCGCCGTATTCACGCGGCAGCGTGATGCCGAGCCAGCCCTGCTTGCCCAGTTGACGGCTGAATGCGGCGTCGTAACCCATCCAGGACTTGGCGCGCACCGGAGGCGGCACGTCGCGCAGGGCCTCGCGCAAAAACGCCCGCACGGGCGCTCGCAGCGCCTCGTCTTCGGACGGTATGGCGGCTTTTTCTAAAGTGGTGAGCATGGGTGGAGTTTATTTAACCATGGCCGCCAGCGCCATCACCACAGGCACCGTGACCAGCGCCAACGCGGCAGAAACCGCCACACTGGCCGTGACCAGCGGCTGCGCCACGTCATAACGCTGGGCAAACAGGAAGGCGTTGGCGCCAATCGGCATGGCTGCGGCAACCACCATCACCGTCAAGGTCGGGCCGGATATTCCCCAGGCCCAAGCGCAGGCCGCCACCAAGAGCGGCAGCAGCAGGTTTTTGAGCAGGGTCAGGCCCAGCGCCGGTCGCGCCAGCTCGCCCACGCGCGCGCCAAACAAGGTCACGCCGACCAGCATCAATGCCACAGGCGCCATCGCGCCAGCCAGCAGCCTCAATGTGTTGTCCAGCGCCACCGGCAGGCCCAAGCCAGTCTGCGCGAAGGCCAGGCCCAGAAGCGTAGGCAAGGTCGCCGGGTTGATGATGCCATTCTTGACGGCCACGGCAATGTTCACCATCAACCGTTTCGTGCCGCCGGCCGGGTGCGCAGGCTGTTCACGCGCCACCGCGAGCTCAAAGACCACCGTGGTGAGTGTCAGAAGAATCAACGCATGCACCGCGACAATAGTAAACAGCGTCACCAGCGCCGCCTCGCCATACGCCAGGCCAATCAGCGGTATGCCAATCGCCACGGTGTTGCCAAACGTGGCCGAGATCGCCATTGCGGCCGCCCGGCGGGTGCCGCGCCCGATCCACACCACGGCCACAAACAGGGCCACCGCCGCCGTGAAATACGCGGCAATCGGCAGCAGGTTGAGGCTCTCCAGGTGCACGCGGCTCATGGCGCGGAACATCAGGGCCGGCGTGAGCACCAGAAACAGCAGGGTCGAGAGGTCCTTGACGGATTCGGGCCGCAACCAGCGCGCACGCGCGGCGACGAAACCGGTAGCGATCAACAGGATGACGGGGATCAGTGACGCCAGGACAGGCGAGGAGGTCGGCAGGTTCATGGAGCGGCAGCGATGGCCCAGTCTACCAAGCTGCTGCCGCGCCCATCACTGCCGCAACGCTTCTTTGCGGGTCAGAAATTCACTTGCAGGCCGACCTTGGCAGTGCGCCCCGGCAGCGGCGACTTGCCAGGCGCCGTCTGGGTGAGGATCGACGTCGCAGGATACGCCAACACATCGCCCAGGTTGTCGATGCGCGCAAACCAGAAGTAGCTGGCCCGGCCGGCTATTTGCCGGTAACTGGCCGCGAGGTTCAGCAGCGTGTACGCGCTGGTTGGGGGCTGGCCGGGCGCCACCTGGTGTTGCGCCGCCACGTGGTTGACGCCAAACCGCGCGCCCCAGGGCCCTTGCGCCCAGACCAGCGCAGCGCGCACACGCAAAGGCGCAATGCGGGGCAGGTATTGGCCGCTGGCGGTGTTGACAGCGTGCAGCCAGTCGCCGCTGATTTCCAGGTCAAGCGTTTGCCCGGCATCCAGCAGACGGACATTGCCGCTCACCTCCAACCCGGTGAACCGGGCGGCCACCTGGGCATAGGCGAATTCGGGCAATATGCCCGCCGTGCCCCCGGATTCGGCCGAGGTGTTGTCGCCGTTGCCGGAGTCCGTCACGCCCATACCACCGGCGCCGTTGCCGTCGCTGTCGCGCAACACACCCGTGGCGTCCAGCGCGATGTAGTTGCTGAACAGGTTGACAAACGCGCTCAGGCCAAAACGGTTGGCGCCGTTCTTCCAGTTCACGCCAATCTCAAGGTTACTCGATCGCTCCTTGGTGAAGTTGGCGTTGCCCACCTCGTAAGCGCTGGTGGCTATGTGCGGGCCATCGGCAAACAGTTCGTAGTCTTTGGGCGCACGTTCGCTGTAGGCCAGGCTGGATGTGAGTTGCCAGGCGGGCGAAAGATTCCACAATGCGCCCAAAGCAACACTGGCCGGATTGAAACTGCGGCTGCCCGGCGTAAACCGGGCCACCTGCGGATTGCCCATCGATGCCACGGTGACCGACTCCATCCGTGCGCCAAAACTCAGCTTGCCCCAAGGCTGCGGCCATTCTTCATAAGCGAACAGCGCCCGCTGGTCGCTGCGGCTGTAGGGCGCAAACGCTTCCGCGCCATCGGCTGAAAATTGCGAACTCTCGAACTGAGCGCCCACTACCCCTTCGAGCGGCCCGAGCCGGGCGTGGCGGGCCGTCAGGCGCAGGTCATTGCCGGCATTCCTGAACACCGTGCCGGCAACGCCTGCATCGAATTCGGTGTGTTGGTACTCGCTGCGGCTGAACTGCCCCTTGATGCTCTGCAGCGGGCCGGCCCATCCCCTGACTTCGACCTCCAGCGCGTACCGTTTCGACCGCATGCCGATCGTCACGCCGTCTTCGGCCACGGTTCCGTAGTCGGATGCGTAGTCACTGACCGACGCGCCCACATAACCCTGGTCGAACAGCATCGACCCGCCCAGGGCGCCGCCGCGCGTCTGTGCCGATGAATTGCAGATTTTGTTCTCCCGCGCGGGGGAACCCGGTTTCGCGCAGGGCAGTGAGACCGGCACCGACACGTCGCCGCTGGCGCGGTTGAAGGCATCGACGTGGATGGCGAAGCGCTCATTGCCGGCCTCCAGTGCCAGGCCAGCGCCGCGTTCCGCATGGCCTGTGGCAAGACCCAGATCGGCCTTGCCCCCCATGCCGCCCCGTGCGTCAAACTGTGCTTCGCGTGGGATACGGCTGTCGATCACATTCACCGCGCCGCCCACGGCACTGCCACCGTACAGCAGGGCGCCGGGTCCACGCAACACTTCAACGCGCTCGATGCTGATCGGATCGCCGGGCACGGCGTGGTCGAAACTCAGGCCCGAAGCGTCAAGACTGGCGCCGCTGTTTTGCAGGATGCGAATGCGATCGCCATCGAGCCCGCGGATGATGGGCCGGCTGGCGTTGGGGCCAAAGTAGGTGCTGCTGACGCCAGGTGTGCCGTCAAGGGTCTCGCCCAGAGTGCTTTGCGAACGCAACAACAGCCGGGCGCCTGAGTATTGGATGGCCGGCGCAATGGGGTCTGTGGCGCCCAATGGGTTACCGGTGACGGTTATTTCTTTCAGCGTGGCGATGCCTCGTTCGTGCCCGTGCGCCTGCCCACACAGGATCAGAAGCGCCGCCGCGCCCGCCGCATGGCGAGTGAATGAATTTTTCATGAAAACCTCGAAGAATCAAAATGAAATGCGAAGCCACCCGCAGGCGAAACACCGGCAGGCAACACTCTGGGATCAGAAATTCAGCGAGGCAGCGGTGGGCCGCGCGCTTGGTGAAGCGCGTGCCAGCGGGCGGTGGCCAGGCCCGCAAGAAGCACGAGAACAAAAGTTTGCAGCACCGGCGCCAAGGCGGGGGACGCAAAGTCGGCGATGGCGTCGAAATGGCAGAGTTGGTCGAAGGCGCGGCAGTCGGAATCACTCTCATGCCCCGCAAACAGCAGGCTCAGGACGCCGTGGGGTTTTTCATCCGGGGCAAATCCATGCCCAGCCGTGCTCGCTGGCGCTTGCGGACTTTCAGAAACGTGGGTTGCAGCGGCAAATCTTATGCCCGGGTGGACGGCACCATGCAACGCGCCCAGCGTCTGTGCGACCAGCAGGAAGTGCAGAAACAAAATAACCGACGCCAGCCACCGGCTGTTCCCGCAGGGGCTCGGACTCTGGCACCGGCCCATCGGCATCTGACTACTTGACGCTCACGGCATCGGTGATGCGGTAATACAAACCATACGGGTCGTCATTCAACACGTTGAACTTGCCTTCAACAACCACCACTTCCATGGAGTATTTGACCGGTGTTTTGGTTTTGACCTCGACCATGCTCTCGGGACCGCCGGCCACACAAAAGCCGCAGGTCAACGGCACTGCGCTGAGCAAAAAGTGCTTTTGCCGGTCACCGGGCTCCAGCGGCATCATGAAACCCTGTACGCGCTGGGTTTTCTGGTTCAGCGCCACGATGGGCGCCGTGAAGACCGGCAGCAGGCGGTTTTTCTCGGCCCGCGTCTTGACCTCGCTGAGCATCGACCACGGCAAAACGTCATTGCGCTCCTGGATCGGCGCGAAGGGGCTGTTGGCGCCGTGTACGCCAGGGCCGGTTCCGGCAGGCAGGGGCGAGCTGAGCTGGGCCTGCGCGCCCGAAAAGCCCAAAACAACAGCTGCCGTGAATAGGTAGGGAATCAGTTTCATGTCGTGCTCCTGTCAACCTGTATTGGACACCGTTCGGCCAAAACGTTCAATGTTCGTGTTTCATGCCGCAATACTTCCCAATGGCAAGCCCCTTGCACGCCGCCAGCAATTCCTTCAGGCACTGGTCTTCCTTTTTGCCCGCTTCAAGGCATTTGGCCGCGCCTTCGTGCGCTGCCGCCATCGCGCGGTGGCGGGCGATGTCCTGCTGGGTTTCCTTGTCGCTGTGTTTCGGCTGGGCGACCGCAAAACCGCCAACCAGGGTCATGGCCACCAATGCGCCTGTAAATTTATTCAAAATCGATCTCGCTTCGCTTTATTTCAA
>JANNEZ010000507.1:0-5316 GCA_031379255.1 Rhodoferax sp.
CCACATCCTCATTTACGACTTGCAAAACGGCATGGCTGTGCAGCTGGAAGTCACCGCCCTGGTGAAAGGAGCCTGACGTGGCCTTGACCCGCGAAGAAAACGAGCTGCTCACCCGCGTTGAAAACAACGCGCCCATGGGCGACATGCTGCGCCAGCACCACTGGTTTCCGGTCGTGCCCAGCAGTGTGCTGGTGGCCGACGGCGCGCCCACGCGCATCCGATTGACCGGTAAAAACTATGTGGCTTTTCGCGCTACCGATGGCAGCGTGGGCGTGCTGGACGAACAATGCGTGCACCGCAAGGCGTCGCTGGCGCTGGCCCGCAATGAAGACAATGGCTTGCGCTGCATCTACCACGGCTGGAAGTACAACGTGAAGGGCGAAGTGGTGGATGCCCCCAACCACCCGGGCGACCAGGCCACGTTCTGTAAAAACCTGCGCATCAACCGCTACACGGCGGTGGACCGTGGTGGCATTGTCTGGGCCTGGTTTGGCAAGGGAGACACGCCACCGCCCTTCCCGGCCTTGCCCTTTGTGGATCTGCCGGCCAGCCAGCGCAGCGTGACCAGCGCCGAAGTACCCACCAACTGGGCGCAGGCAGTTGAGGCGTCGATGGACTCTTCGCACGTGGGTGTGCTGCACGAGTCCACCACACAGATCACGGCCGGCAGTGGCAACCAGCGCCTTCTGATGACCAAAGCGCTCGCGCCGCGCCTTGAATTTGAAGAGCAGCCCTACGGCTACCGCTACGCCGCGTTGCGCGCAGTGAACGACGAGCAGGTGTATGCCCGCGTCAACAACTTTGTGATGCCCTGGTATGGCATCATCTGCGCGCCCGACGCCACCGGCCCGGCCACGGTGTTTTTCTCGACGCCGGTCGACGACCTGACGCACCGCGCCTGGTTTGTCCACTTCAACATGACACGCCCGCTGGGCATGACCATCATGTCTGCCACGCCCGATGTCTGGAACTTCCCGCCGCTGCCGCCGGGTGACGCCGCCAGCAACTGGGGACAGAACCGCGACCTGATGAAACGCGGCCACGCCACCGGCTTTCCGCAGCACCTGGGCACCGAAGACTTCGCCATGTTCATCAGCCAGGGGCGCATCCACGACCGCAGCGACGAGCAACTGTGCCCGGCCGATGGCGCGGTGATCCGCGTGCGGCGCCTGCTGCTCAAGGCGGCAAAAGACTTTGCCGATGCGCCCACACCGCTGCCCGCAAACCACAACGAGCTGGATTACGCCAGCATCCATTCCATCGGCAGTGTGCTGCCCAAAGGTGCGGACTGGCGAACGCTCGGACGCCTGGGCAGACCGGCCTGATCCCCCCAGCTGCAAATTCAGCAACATTTCCACAGGTACCACCATGCCACTGCGCCGTCATTTCCTGCTGGCCGCCAGCGCCACTGTGCTGCTGCCACTTCATGCGCGGGCGCAAGCCGACAAACCGGCGATCAAGATCCTGATGGGTCTGCCCTCTGGCGGCGGCACCGATTCGATCGCCCGCTACATCGCCGAGCGCCTGCGCGAACAGCTGGGCCAGCCGGTCATCATCGAAAGCCGGGTTGGCGTTGGCGGCCGCCTCGCCGCTGACGCGCTGATGACAGCGCCGCCCGATGGCCTCACCTACATGATTGCGCCCAACGCCACGCCCACTTTCCAGACCCTGGTGTTCGGCCCGCAGCTCAAGTGGAACATCTGGCGTGACTTTGCGCCGGTGGCCGGCCTGGTGAGTTATCCGCTGGGCATGGCGGTGAACGCCGACCTGGGTATCAACACGGTTGCCGAATTTGTGCGCTGGGCCAAAGCCAATCCGCAAAAGGCGAGTTTTGGCACGCCGGGCACGGGCGGGCAAAACCATTTTCTGGGGGTTCAATTTGCCAAAGTGGCGGGCATTGAAATGGCGGTAACTCCCTACCGGGGCACACCGCCGATGATCACGGATCTGCTGGGCGGCCACGTGCCGGCCGGCATCAGCCTGATGGACGAGCTGATGAAACACCACAAGAGCGGCAAGCTGCGGGTGCTGGGCATCTTCAGCGACAGGCGCTCCGAGCTGATGCCCGAGATTCCAACCTTTGCCGAGCAGGGCTTCAAGGTGTCCTCTGGAGACGGCTGGACGGCCATGTGGGCGCCTGCCAAAACGCCCCAGGCCGAGCTCGCCCGCATGCAGGATGCCCTGCAAAAGGTGCTGGCCCAGCCGGCGGTGCGCGAGTACCTGATGACCAAGCTGTCGGTCATGCCGCACTACCGCAACGCCGAAGACATGGCCCGCCTGCAGCGCGAGGAACTGGCCACCTGGGAACCCATCATCAAAGCCTCCGGTTTCAAGCCAGAATAGCCTGTGCTCTCTGCCGAAAAAAACCGTGAACTGACCCAGGTGGGCGCAGGCACGCCCATGGGCGAAGTGTTGCGCCGCCACTGGCACCCCATTGCCGGCGTGGACGAGCTGCTGCGCAACCCCGTCAAACCCGTGCGGCTGATGGGTGAAGACCTGGTGTTGTACCGCGATCTGGGCGGTACGCTGGGCCTGGTGGACCGCCACTGCGCCCATCGCCGCGCCGACCTTTCCTATGGTTATGTCGAGCAAGAGGGCATTCGCTGCAACTACCACGGCTGGCAATACAAGGAAACCGGGGCCTGCATCCAGCAGCCTTTTGAAGAGGTGGCCAACCCCGGCGGCCGGCTGGCCTGCAAGGTCAAGCTCAAGGCCTATCCG
This sequence comes from Rhodoferax sp., assembly GCA_031379255.1. Lineage (GTDB taxonomy): Bacteria > Pseudomonadota > Gammaproteobacteria > Burkholderiales > Burkholderiaceae_C > JANYCG01. The sequence goes on from JANNEZ010000507.1 coordinate 2,722, forward strand.
GTGCGCGAAAAGGCCGACATGATTTGGGCCTACCTGGGGCCGCTGCCCGCACCCGAATTACCCGACTGGGAAGCCTTTCACTGGGCCAATGGCTTTGTGCAGGTGGTGTTGGCCGAAGTGCCTTGCAACTGGCTGCAAACGCAGGAAAATTCAATTGACCCGGTGCATTTCGAGTGGATGCACGCCAACTGGGGCCGGCGGCTGAGAAACTCCAGCGAGGGCAAGGCGCCGCGCCATCTGAAAATCGATTTCGAAGAAATCGACCAGGGCTTTCTTTACAAACGGGTCACCGAAGACGCCGACGAAACCAGCCCGCTGTGGACTATTGGCCGCGTCTGTCTATGGCCCAACGGCTTTTTTCTGGGCGACCATTTCGAGTGGCGTGTGCCCATCGACGACGAAAACACCCTGAGCGTGTTGTGGTCCTTCATCCGCGTGCCGCGCGAGTCTGAGCCCTACGTGCAGCCCAGGATTCCCTGCTGGACGGCCCCTGTCAAAGACGCAGACTCTGGCCGCTGGATCACCAACCATGTCATCAACCAGGACATTGTGGCCTGGGTGGGGCAAGGCCGTGTCACCGACCGCACGCAGGAAAACCTGGGTGCGAGCGACCGTGGCGTGGCCTTGTTGCGCCGGCAACTGTTCAAGGACATGGAGGCCGTGCAGGCCGGGCGCGACCCCAAGGGCGTGCTGCGCGATCGGGCGCGCAACCATAAAGTCATGTTGCCCAGCGACTCGCGCGACTTTTTCCTGCACGGGCTGCCGCTGGCCGACTACCAGCGCCATCCCAAATGGAACAAGCTGCTGAACCACTTCATCTTTCACGCCGGTCAGCCGACCGCCGTCACCCAGGCTTACGAATCGGCCATGGGCATCGAGGTACAAGCTCTGAGCGTGGTTGAACTTTGAGCCCCCCTTTCAAGCCAGATTCCGAGAAACGAGAAGCCGCATGAGCCAAGCCCTGGTCACCTACGAACTGGACGGCAGAGTCGCCCTGATCGGCCTGAACCGGCCCGACAAGCGCAATGCGGTGAGTGACGCGCTCATCGTCGAGCTGCGCGCCGCCGTGGTGCGCGCGCACGACGAGGCCGACGTCGGCGTCCTGTTCGGCCATGGCAACAACTTCTGTGCCGGGCTGGATCTGGCCGAAGCTTTGAAGCGCGCCACCGGCGAGACCCCGCCACCGCGCAAACGCAAACGCCACACCTGGCACGAGATTTTTGACCAGATCGAACGCGGGCCCATTCCCTTTGTGGCGGCACTTCAGGGCGCTGTAGTGGGTGGCGGCCTGGAACTGGCCTGCGCAGCGCATATCCGCGTGTGTGACGAGTCTGCATTTTTCGGCCTGCCCGAGGGCCAGCGTGGCATTTTTGTGGGCGGCGGCGGCACGGTGCGCATCCAGCGCATTGTGGGCACCACGGTGATGACCGACATGATGCTGACGGGCCGCCTGCTTTCACCTTCAGAAGGCATGGCGGAACACATCGTGCGCTACATCACGCCGGTGGGCGGGGTGCTCGCAAAGGCCAGAGAACTGGCCGCCCGCGTCGCGCAAAACACGCTGGACACCAATTGGAAAATCATCCACGTGCTGCCGCGCGTCAACGACATGAGCCACGACGACGGCCTGTGGGTGGAACAGCTCAATTCCGCCATGGCGCGTCCGCCCGAAGTGGAGCAACGCCTGCGCGAATTTGTCGACGGCAAGGCTGCGCCCATTCGAAAACTGTAGAAACATCCGCATGACCCCAGACCCTTTCAAAGCCGCCCTCAGCATCACCGAAGACAGCGTCAAAGCCGCTGCCGCCCACAGCAAACACGCGGCAGCGCTCGCCGCAAAGGTGCCGGGCATTGCGGCTGACACGCCCCTGCGCCCCATCCGGAACGTTGTTGTGATTGGCGCTGGCACCATGGGCGGCGGCATTGCCATGTCGCTGGCCAATATCGGCATCACCTGCACCGTCACAGACGCCAGCGCCGAGGGCCTGGAACGCGGCCTCAAAAAAGTGCGTGAGAACTACCAAAGCAGTGTCTCGCGCGGGCGCATGGATCAAGCTGCGATGGACCAACGGGTGGCGCTGATCAGCGGCGCGCTCGACCTTGCTGCCGTGAAAGATGCCGACTTGGTCATCGAAGCGGTATTCGAGGACCTGCAGCTGAAGAAAGACATCTTCAAGCAACTCGACGCGCTAGCCAAGCCCGGTGCCATCCTGGCCACCAACACCTCGGGGCTGGACGTCAACGCCATCGGTGCCGTGACGAAACGCCCCCAAGACGTGGTGGGTGCGCATTTTTTCAGCCCCGCGCATGTGATGAAACTGCTCGAAGTGGTGCGTTCTGACGCCACCGCACCCGACGTGATCGCCACGCTGATGGACCTGGGCCGGCGCATGGGCAAAACGGCCGTGTTGGCCCGCGTGTACCCCGGCTTCATTGGCAATGCCCTCTTTCGCAACTACACCCGCGAGGCGCATTTTGTGGTGGAAGACGGCGCCATGCCGCACGAGGTCGACGAAGCGCTCACCAAATTCGGCTACGCCATGGGTGTGCTGGCCGTGCAGGATCTGGCCGGCAACGACGTGGGTTACCAAACCC
>JANNEZ010000512.1:0-2485 GCA_031379255.1 Rhodoferax sp.
TACAACGTGCCGGGCCGCACCGTGGCCGATATGGCCCATGACACCGTGATGCGCCTCACCGAAGTTCCGGGCATTGTCGGCATCAAGGACGCCACCGCCAACATCGAGCGGGCCCAATGGCTGATCCGCGAAGCGCCCAAATCGTTTGCGGTGTATTCCGGCGACGATGGCAGCGCGGTCGCCCTGATGCTCTGCGGCGGCGTGGGCAACGTGAGCGTTACCGCCAACGTCGCGCCCCGGCTTATGCATGAGCTGTGTGTGGCCGCCATCGCCGGCAACGCGGTGCAGGCGATGGAGATCCAGCTGTCGCTGCTGCCGCTGCACAAACACCTTTTCGTCGAACCCAACCCCATCCCCGTGAAATGGGCGATGGAAAAAATGGGCCTCTGTGGCGGCACCCTGCGTCTGCCCATGACGCCACTGGCGCCGGCCAACGAAGCCGTGGTGGAAAGCGCCCTGCGCGCCTGCGGCCTGATCTGACCGGACAACACGTTTTCAAGGAACACTGGTGAAATATATTTTGATGAATCGGTTCACGCTGCTGGTTGCGGCCCTGGCTCTGGCGGGCTGTTCGGTGCTGGACGGTGACAAAGTGGACTACAAAAGCGCCGGCAAGGCGCCCGCGCTGGAAGTGCCGCCCGACCTGACCCAGCTGTCGCGCGAGACGCGTTACAACGTGCCCGGCGTGGCGGTAACCGCTTCCAGCTTCGAAGCCGGGAAAGTCAATACCTCGGTGCCCACAGCCGCCACCAGTGTGGCCGACGTGCGCATCGAGCGCTCGGGCAACCAGCGCTGGCTGGTGGTCAACCGTCCGGCCGACAAGTTGTGGGACCCCGTGCGCGATTTTTGGCAGGAAAGCGGCTTTTTGCTCACGCTGGACCAGTCTGAACTGGGCATCATGGAAACCGACTGGGCCGAAAACCGCGCCAAGATTCCAGACGACTTCATCCGCCGCAGCCTGGGCAAACTGCTCGACGCCATCTATTCCACCGGCGAGCGCGACCGCTTTCGCACGCGCCTGGAGCGCAATGCCGCGGGCGGCACCGAGATTTACATCAGCCACCGCGGCATGATCGAGGCCTTCACCAACCGCGACCAGGACAAGACCATCTGGACACCGCGCCCGGCCGACCCAGAGCTGGAAGCCGAGTTTCTGCGCCGCTTGATGGTGCGCCTCGGGGTATCGCAGGAACAGGCCAAATCCCTTGTGGCCACGGGCGTCAAGGCGAGCTCGAAAATCGCCACGCAAAACGGCCAGCCGGTGGTGATTGTGGACGACGGTTTCGACCGCGCGTGGCGCCGTGTCGGGCTCTCGCTGGACCGCACCGGTTTCACGGTGGAAGACCGCGACCGCGCCAAGGGCACGTATTTTGTGCGTTACGTTGAACCCAATGCCGACAAGTCCGAGCCCGGATTTTTTGCCAAGCTGTTCAGCAGTTCCGCCAAGGCCAATGCGCCCGTGAAGTACCAGATCAGCGTGAAGGCCCAGGGCGATTCCACCACCGTGGCGGTACTGGACGCCGCTGGCGCGCCTGACGCCTCGGCCAATGCGCAACGCATTGTGAAAGTCATCGCTGACGATCTGAAATAAGCGCGGTCGCGGCCTTTCCACCGTTTGGGGCAGGCCCGTGTTGCGCTTCAAAAACCTGGCCAGCGGCAGCGCCGGCAACGCCACGCTGGTCGAGGCGGGCAATGGCCATCTGACGTCCCGCCTGCTGGTCGATTGCGGCTTGAACCTCAAAACCCTGCAGGAGCGTTTGAGCGTGGCCGGCGTGGCCGCCGAGGACATTGACGCGGTTTTCGTCACCCACGAACACAGCGACCACATCGGTTCGGCCAGCCAATTCACGCGGCGCTTCAACATCCCCCTGTGGATGAGCCAGGGCACCTACGACGCCTGCTTCACGCAGGATGCGGGATCACTCTTTGAGACCCGGAAAAAGGCCGACCCGGCTGGCTTGTTCCGCTGCGCCAAAGATGGCCAGCCGATTGATCTGGGCGAGCTGGCGATCACGCCCTTTACCGTGCCGCATGACGCCCGGGAACCGCTGCAACTGCGCTGCACCGACGGCGCGCGGCACTTGGGAATATTGACCGACCTGGGCCATGCCACGGCCCATGTGCTGGAGCACCTCAAAGGCTGTGACGCGATGCTGCTCGAATGCAACCACGACGCCGATCTGCTGCAAGGCGGCCGTTACCCGCCGTTCCTGAAGAACCGCGTAGGCGGGCAATTTGGGCATTTGTCGAACCAGCAGTCGGCAGCCATTGCCGCCTCGCTGAACCACAGCGGGCTCACCCACGTGGTGGCCGCGCACCTGAGCCGCCAAAACAACCGCCCGGAACTTGCGCGCGATGCGCTCGCGCAGGCGCTGACGCGCATGCCAGGCGACATTGCCGTTGCAGACCAATTCCTGGGCTCGGACTGGTTCGATCTTTAAACCAGCGCCGATCATGAAAAAGGCCACCCGAAGGTGGCCTTTTT
>JANNEZ010000521.1:0-9602 GCA_031379255.1 Rhodoferax sp.
TTCGTCGAATGGCTGGCCATGGACCTGATCCGCGACACCGACGGTGACGTGGTCGGCGTCACCGCGCTGGAGATGGAAACCGGCGACTTGCATATCCTGCAGGCCAAAACCACACTCCTGGCAACCGGCGGCGCGGGTCGCATCTTCGCGGCCAGCACCAACGCTTTCATCAACACCGGCGACGGCCTGGGCATGGCGGCCCGCGCCGGCATTCCGCTCGAAGACATGGAGTTCTGGCAGTTCCACCCCACGGGCGTGCACAACGCGGGCGTGTTGCTCACCGAAGGCTGCCGGGGAGAAGGCGCCATTCTGCGCAACAGCAATGGCGAACGTTTCATGGAGCGTTACGCGCCCACGCTCAAAGACCTGGCCCCGCGCGATTTTGTCTCGCGCTGCATGGACCAGGAGATCAAAGAGGGCCGTGGCTGCGGCCCCAACAAGGACTACATCAACCTGGACATGACACACCTGGGCGCAGACACCATCATGAAACGCCTGCCCAGCGTGTTCGAGATTGGCCACAACTTCGCCAACGTGGACATCACCAAAGAAGCCATTCCCGTGGTGCCTACCATCCACTACCAGATGGGCGGCGTGCCAACCAATATTCACGGCCAGGTGGTCACGCAAAACGACGACAACCAGAGCATGGTGGTCAATGGCCTCTACGCCGTGGGCGAGTGCTCCTGCGTGAGTGTGCATGGCGCGAACCGGCTGGGCACCAATTCGCTGCTCGACTTGCTGGTGTTTGGCCGCGCGGCGGGCAACCACATTGTCGAATTCAACAACAAAAACACGCTGCACAAGCCCTTGCCTGCCAACGCGGCGACAGCGACCATCGCGCGGCTGGAACGTCTGGACAATGCCACCAGCGGAGAATACGCGCAAGACGTGGCCAACGACATCCGCGCCACCATGCAGCAACACGCTGGCGTGTTCCGCACCCAGGCCTCGATGGACGAAGGCGTAACCAAAGTCGCCGCCCTGCGGGAGCGTGTGAAAAACATCAACCTCAAGGACAAGTCGAAGGTCTTCAACACCGCCCGCATCGAAGCGCTGGAAGTCGAGAACCTGATTGAAGCCGCCGAGGCGACCATCGTCTCGGCCGCCGCCCGGCGCGAAAGCCGTGGCGCCCACAGCGTGGACGACTACGCCGACAGCGCCAAATACCCGAATGGCCGCAACGATGACGAGTGGCACAAACACACGCTGTGGCACAGCCAGGGCAACCGCCTGTCGTACAAACCGGTGCAGATGAAACCGCTCACGGTTGAGAGTGTTCCCCTCAAGACCCGCTCGTTCTAAACAGGGAAGTGAAATAACCCATGGCAAAACGCACATTCTCCATTTACCGCTACGACCCGGACCAGGACGCCAAGCCCTACATGCAGACCATCGAGGTTGAACTCGACGGCTCGGAGCGCATGCTGCTGGACGCGCTGATGAAACTCAAGGCGATCGACCCGGCCATTTCGTTCCGACGCTCCTGCCGTGAAGGCGTGTGCGGCTCAGATGCGATGAACATCAATGGCAAAAACGGCCTGGCGTGCCTGACCAACATGCGCACGCTCACTGGCACCATTGTGTTGAAGCCCCTGCCCGGCCTGCCGGTGATCCGCGATTTGATTGTGGACATGACGCAGTTCTTCAAGCAGTACAACTCGATCAAGCCTTATCTCATCAACGACACCATCCCGCCTGAAAAAGAGCGCCTGCAAAGCCCGGAAGAGCGCGATGAACTCAATGGCCTCTACGAATGCATCCTGTGCGCAAGCTGCTCCACAGCGTGCCCCAGCTTCTGGTGGAACCCCGACAAATTCGTCGGCCCTGCCGGCCTGTTGCAAGCCTACCGCTTCATCGCCGATTCCCGTGACGAGGCCACAGCCGAGCGATTGGACAACCTCGAAGACCCGTACCGCCTGTTTCGCTGCCACAGCATCATGAACTGTGTGGACGTGTGCCCGAAAGGCCTGAACCCGACAAAAGCCATTGGGAAAATCAAAGAGATGATGGTGCTGAGGACTGTATGACCCCCACGCTTGCCACTGCGTGTGCTGCGCTGCCCCCCGAGGGGGCTAATTTTTCTTGGGGCGGCCCTGCGAAAAATTGCTCAGCGGCGGACCAATTGATTGGCGAGCGCGCCCTGAGCAAACTCAAATGGCGCTGCCGCCGGGGTTTGCTGGAAAACGACCTCTTCATCGAGCGGTTTTTCAGGCGCTTTGAAGCGCGACTCACGGTGGATCAGGCGGCGGGCCTCATGGCCTTGATGGACTTGGGTGACAATGATTTGCTCGATTTGCACCTGTCACGCAAAGAGCTCCAAGACGTGGAAAACGCCCCTGGCACCGAGGCAGCGCAGGAAGTTTTGAAAATGTTGAGAACCGCAAGTTAGCACTGCAAATTGAAGGGCAAAAAATGAAACTCGCAGAAAACAAGGCCACACTGACATTCAGCAACGGCAAACCCGGCATCGACCTTCCTGTTTACCAGGGCAGCGTGGGGCCAGACGTGATCGACATCCGCAAGCTGTATGGCCAGACCGGCATGTTCACCTATGACCCGGGCTTCCTCTCGACGGCCGCCTGCGAGTCGGCCATCACCTTCATCGACGGCGACAAGGGTGAATTGCTGTACCGCGGTTACCCCATCGAAGAGCTCGCCACCAATTGCGACTACATGGAAACCTGCCACCTGCTGCTTTACGGCGAGTTGCCCAACGCAGCGGGCAAAGCCAAATTCAGCAAACTCGTCTCCATGCACACCATGGTCAACGAGCAGATGCAGTTTTTCCTGCGCGGTTTCCGCCGCGACGCGCACCCCATGGCGATCATGACCGGCCTGGTGGGCGCGCTCTCGGCCTTTTATCACGACAGCACCGACATCAACAACCCGCAGCACCGCGAAATCGCCGCGATCCGCCTGATCGCCAAAATGCCGACCCTGGTTGCCATGGCCTACAAATACACCGTGGGCCAGCCCTACATCTACCCGCGCAACCACCTCTCCTACGCGGGCAATTTCCTGCACATGATGTTCGCCACGCCGTGCGAGGAATACGTCGTCAGTCCGGTGCTGGAACGCGCCATGGACCGCATTTTCACGCTGCACGCCGACCACGAGCAGAACGCCTCCACCTCCACCGTGCGCCTGTGCGGCTCCTCGGGAACCAACCCGTTTGCCGCCATCGCGGCGGGCGTGGCCTGCCTGTGGGGTCCGGCGCATGGCGGCGCCAACGAAGCGGCGCTGAACATGCTCGAGGAAATCCAGCGCATGGGCGGCGTCTCCAAGGTCGGCGAATTCATGGAGAAGGCCAAAGACAAAAATTCCGGCGTGAAATTGATGGGTTTCGGCCACCGCGTTTACAAAAACTACGACCCGCGCGCCAAGCTCATGCAGGAAACCTGCAAGGAAGTGCTGGCCGAGCTGGGTCTGGAGAACGACCCCCTGTTCAAGCTGGCGATGTCGCTGGAAAAAATCGCCCTGGAAGACGACTATTTCGTCTCGCGCAAGCTCTACCCCAATGTCGATTTCTACTCCGGCATCGTGCAGCGCGCCATTGGCATCCCGGTGCCGCTCTTCACCGCCGTGTTCGCCCTGGCGCGCACCGTGGGCTGGATCGCCCAGCTCAACGAGATGATTGGCGACCCTGAATACAAGATCGGCCGCCCGCGCCAACTCTTCACCGGCGCTACTGCGCGCAAGGTATTGCCGCTGGCCACACGTTGAGCGTCCGCCGGCCGGATGCGCTGCCGGCCGGGTCATGCCGGGCTGGGCTGGATCGGACTCAATTGAATTGGATTCAATTGGATTGCTATAATATTAATAGCAATAAACCCATATATTACGTGACTTCATTGCCAATTTTCTTCATTTTTTGGAGAAAATCGGCATTTTTCTGTCGATAATTAACACCCATGTTAACTTTTGGTCAAAAACCAACCAAAAGTTAACAACCAGGTTAATTTTTGCCGATTCCCTTGACCAGACCGGACAATTTGGCAAACGGGTTCGGCTTCACGTTCGCCGCGTCGAAGTCGGCGTCTGCAGCAGACATGGGCGCTGCGCCCGGGCAGGTGTCGTGGCGCGGGATCAGCGGCAAAGCCATTACCAGCTCGTCTTCGATCAGGCCCGCCAGGTCGAACTCGCGCGCCTGCACCAGCAAATCCTCCTCGCAGCTGTCGTCTTCCTTTTCGGCAATGGCGTCGCTCGCCACAAAACGGAATTCGCGTTCGATGGCGACCGGCAGTTCCAGCGCGCCCATGCAACGCTGGCACACCAGCGGAAAACGGGTGGTGAGCGCCAGCGCCAGCCAGGGCTCGGCGCCGCCGGTGGCGCCGGTGCGGGTCGTGAAACGCGCCGACCAGTTCAACACCAGGTCTGCCGGAGTGTCGCGCAGATCCGGCGCAAGACGCTCATATTTTGATAGTTGCTCAGCGCCGGCCAACTGGGCGTTGCGCAGGGCGCTGGCCTTCACATCGAGGCGGCGGGGTGCGGGGTCGGCGTTCATGACTTCAGTGTAAGACAATCGTTGCATGGCAGACTCAAACCCTCACCCTGCGGTACCCCGGCAACTCATTCTGGGGTCCACCTCGGTCTACCGGCGCCAGCTTCTGGCCCGCTTGCGGCTTCCATTTGATGTCGTCGCGCCCGGTGTGGACGAGACCCCCGCCTCCCGCGAAACCCCGCGCGAGATTGCCTTGCGGCTGGCGCTGGCCAAGGCGCAGGCGGTCTCGGCCCGCTACCCGGATGCGGTGGTGATCGGCAGCGACCAGGTGGCCGATTTCAACGGAGAACCGCTCGGCAAACCTGGCACCCACGCGCGCGCCACAACGCAGTTGCGCCTCATGCGCGGCAAAACCGTGGTGTTCCAGACCGCGCTGGCTGTCACCTGCCGGGCCACCGGGTTCTCAAATGTGGATCTGGCGGCAGTCACGGTGAAATTTCGCGAACTGACGGACCGTGAAATTGAAGCCTATTTGCTGGCTGAAACGCCTTATGACTGCGCCGGAAGCGCCAAGAGCGAAAGCCTGGGCATCGCCCTGCTCGAATCCATTGACAGCGACGACCCGACGGCGCTGGTCGGCCTGCCGTTGATCCGCACCTGCCGGATGTTGCGCGCGGCCGGCGTTGAAATCCCATGAGCGGGGAGAAGCCGGCATCAACCCGGGGAACGCTGTTTCTGGTTCCAGCGCCGCTGGATTTTGGCTGCGACATTCAGTCGCCTTTGACGGAAGTGTTGCCGCTTCAAACGATTCAAACCGCTGCCCGCCTGGCGCACTGGATCTCTGAAAACGCCAAGTCCACCCGCGCCTACCTCAAACGCGTGAATGAGCTGCAGCCCTTGTCCACTCCTTTGCAGCAGCTGCATATTCAGGAGTTGCCGCACGCCGTTCACAAAAAAGGCGACCACCTGGGCCAATTTGACGCGCGGCCGCTGTTGTCGCCAGCGTCGCAGGGTCTGGACGTCGGACTGTTGAGTGAAGCCGGCATGCCCGCGGTGGCCGATCCGGGCTCGTCGGTCGTGCGCGCCGCCCACGATCTGGGCATCGCGGTGGTGCCGCTGGTGGGACCGGTCTCTTTGTTGTTGGCGCTGGCCGCCAGCGGCCTCAATGGCCAGAATTTCGCGTTTGTGGGTTATTTGCCGTCGGGTGCGTCAGAGCGCGGCCAGCGCATCCGCGAGTTGGAAGCGCTGGCGCTCAAAACCGGGCAAACCCAGTTGTTCATCGAAACGCCTTACCGCAATGCCGCGCTGTTGCAGGCCTTGCTCCAATCCTTGCAACCCGCCACCCGGCTGGCGGTGAGCGCGGGCCTGACACTGGCGTCGCAATTCAACCAGTCAGCCACCGTGAAAGACTGGCGACGGTCCGGGGTGATTCTGGACAACCGCATGCCTGCGGTTTTTGCCATCGGCCCGTAAAGGCATGGCGGTCAGAAAAAGGCCATTGTGCGCACTTCAATGCTTTCTCGTTTTTGCGCATTCGGTGGCGTTGTCGGGTCTTCAAAGGCTGTATGCCCCATGAATCGCGCCCGCCCGTCGGTCTCGGAATCGTAGGTCTTGAGCAGCAAAGCCTGGTCGGGTTGCATGTTTGAGAAGTAGTACCAGCGGTGGTTTGGCGAGTGGCGCATCACGTAGATCTCGCCGGTTCGTTCGCGGTATTTCAAGTCCATGCGCAACATGTCGCCCGCCGCATGGGTGCTGGCATCACACATGGCCAGTGGCAGCTCTTCGACGCGCCGGTACAGGGGTTTCCAGACGTTGTAAAACGCCACGCGGCGACGCAGCAACGTTTCGGCTTCCTGCGGCAGGATGTCATGCACGCGCTGCGGGCCGCTGGCGACGGTGTAGTCGCTGTGCACCAGCAACACCGCCGGCCGTTGCACCGTGGTCTGTGCGCTCAAATCGGCGGGCAGGCGTTTGCGGATGGTGTGGTCGAAAACCACCACCCGCCTTGCCCCGGTATTGAGTTTGACGTAGTCAATGACCTGCTTGTAAAACGCCGTTTTGACGGCCTCTTCGTCGTCAAAGGCATTGAACGACGGATCGAACCCGTGGTGTTCAAAGCCCTGGATGTCGGCGCTGAGGTTCTCCTTGAGGCCCCAGGCGTCGTGAATATCCACCTCATGCAGATCGGTGCCGGGTGGATTGATCTTGACGGACGGGTCGGGCTCGTAAAAGTAGTAGTCCGGCGCGATGCCGTTGTCGAGCGAATAATTCAGCGTCGCGCGTACGCTTGGCGGATTCACCGCGCCTGGAGACTTTCGGGATGCGGGCGTCATGCCACCTCACGTTGTGTTTTAAAGCCTTCGCCAACCCAGGTTTTTTCCCAGCACGGGAGTTTCTCCACCGATTCGACCATCCAGCGGCGCACGTTGGGATGCTGCTTGAGCGGCAATTGCTGCCAGCCGTGCAGGTGCATGGGCGCGGCCAGGGCGATGTCCGCGATGGTGGCTTGCGCGGTGCCGGCAACCCAGGTGTGTTTGGCCAGGCGGGCGTCCAGAATGTCGGCAAGTTTGTGGAACTGGGCGTGGTGCGCGGCCACGGCGGCGGTGTCTGTCACGCCGCCGAGCAGGGGTTTCACGCAATTTTCGACCAGGTAGAAATAACAGGCCGGAAACCAGGTGGACGACTCCCACAGAAGCCAGCGGTTGATGTCGGCCCGCACCCGCAGGTCGGTCGGATAGGCTTTGGCATTGCCGACCTTGTCCGCAGCGTATTGCAGCATGGCATTGGATTCCCATAGGGTGAAGTCGCCGTCGCGCAGGGCTGGCAACGAAGCATTGGGATTGAGGCCGATAAAAGGCATTTCCTTCTGATGACCCTTGAAATAGTCCACATGCACCAAATCGTAGGGTGCGCCGATCAGGTCCATTCCCGCCAGCACCTTGCGGCAGTTGACGGTAATCGGGTCTGCATGAATTTCCATGGTTTGTCTCCGGTTTGTAGGTACTGGTTGAATTTGCCAGGCGTTGGCAGGTCAGCCAATCCAACCCGCCCGCATTTCGCGCGCCACTGGAAAGTTAACCCAATCGACGCCGCACCACAAGGCTTGACCCGGCGGATTTCCGCTGCTAAATTGGGAATCAATTGTTGTCAGAAAGGAAACAATGACCCTTGCAGCGGATATTTCCATCAACATGCTGACCGCCTTCGTCCAAGTCGCCAAAGACCTGAGCGTCAGCAGGGCCGCCTTGCAGATGCGCGTCAGCAAAAGTGTCGTCAGCAAGCGCGTCGCGCGCCTGGAATCCGCGCTGGGCGCAACGCTCTTCAGCCGCAGCACCCGAAAGATCGCCTTGACGCCTGCGGGTGAGCTGTACCTGGACTACGCCCGGCGCACGGTTGACGATTCACGAGCGTCGATGGAGCAGGTGCGTGATCTGAACGCGGCAGCCAGCGGGAAGCTCAGCGGCCAGATCCGCATGACTGCGCCGGTTTCCTGGGGTCAGAATGTGCTGGCTCGGTGCCTGCCGGAATTTTTACGGCAACACGCTGGCGTCGAGATCGAACTGCAGCTGACGGATCGCATGATGGATCTGGCGCACGAAGGTGTTGACATCGCGTTGCGCTGGTCATCCACGTCGGCTCGGGGGCCAGGCGCCGTGCCGGTTGCGGCCGTGCAGTGGGTGATCGTGGCCTCGCCGCAATACCTGAGGCGCTCTGGCACGCCGCGAAAGCCGCAAGATCTGGAGAAACATTCGTGCATGTGTTACTGGCGCGAGCGTACAGACGATGCCTGGGTTTTGACCCAGGCAGATGCGCAAACCGAAGTGTTCGTGCGCAGCCGCTACCACGCCAACAACCCTGAATCGGTCGTCAGCGCAGCCGTGGCGGGTCTCGGGCTCGCGCTGCTGCCCGCGTACGTATGCGGCGACCAGTTGGCCAGCGGCAAACTCAGGCCGGTGCTGGCAAATTGGACGCCGCAAACCAAATTCGGAACTCAAATAACGGCGGTGTCAACACCCGAACGCGCGCGTCTGGCCCGCAACCGCGCATTGATCGGGTTCCTGCAAACGGCGATGGGCGGCGAAACCAAGCCGCCCCATATCAACGCAAGGCGGGAGTGGCGCCAAAAACCCTGAGCGCTCTGGCGCCGCCTTCACCAATTGACGCGCCAAAACGTTTGACCAGGCGCTCGGCCACGTTGTCGCGCCGCGTGTAGTCGATGATTTCTTCGGCCTTGACAACTTCACGGGCCACGTAGTCCAGATTGCCCAGCTGGTCGGCCAGGCCGAGCTCGATCGCCTGCTGGCCGCTCCAGAACAATCCGCTGAACATTTCGGGCGTCTCTTTGAGCCGCTTGCCGCGCCCGGCTTTCACCACGTCGATGAACTGTTTGTGGATCTGGTCAAGCATCGTCTGGGCAAACGCCCGCTGTTTCTCGGTTTGCGGGCTGAAAGGGTCTAGAAACCCCTTGTTTTCACCCGCTGTCATCAAGCGGCGATCGACGCCCACCTTGTCCATCAGGCCGGTGAAACCGAACCCGTCCATCAACACGCCAATGGAACCCACGATGCTCGCCTTGTCGACAAAGATTTTGTCGGCGCCAGCGGCAATGTAATAGGCCGCTGAGGCGCAGGTTTCCTCTACTACGGCGTAAACCGGCTTGTTGTGTTTGCCCTTGAGGCGCTTGATCTCGTCGTTGATGATGCCGGCCTGCACCGGGCTGCCGCCGGGCGAGTTGATCAACAACACCACGGCCAGCGCTCCGGTGTCTTCAAACGCCGAGCGCATGGCGCCGACCACCAGGTCTGCGCTGGCTTCACCGCCAGCGGCGATCTCGCCACGGATCTCGACCACGGCGGTGTGGGGTTGGGTCGCGTCTTTGGCGCCCGCGCCGTGGCCGGTCAATTGCCAGAACACCAGGGCGAAAAAAGCCAGCCACGCCAGCGCCACAAATGTTTTCCAGCGCCGGCGCGATTTTTGTTCGGCCAAGGTGGCAAACGCGAGTTTTTCCAGCGTGGCCCGCTCCCAACCGGCACTTTGCGGCGCACTGGTCGGCACTTGCGCCTTGATGGCGGGGTCGGCCCATGGAGAGGAAATCGATGGCTCGCGCCGGTTGTCGTCAGAGTCGTTCATACCTTGCTTTCTAAAATTCAACAGGCTT
>JANNEZ010000524.1:0-8318 GCA_031379255.1 Rhodoferax sp.
CAATGGCATTGACTTTCAGGCGCTGGCAAGGCAATGCGGCAGAGCGGGCGCTGGGCGCGGCAGGGCGCTTCACGCGCCGCGGCTTCACCCTGATCGAGCTGATGGTGGTGCTGGTCATCCTCGGCGTGTTGGCCGCGCTGATCGTGCCCAATGTGCTCGACCGCGCCGACGACGCCCGCGTGACGGCGGCCAAAACCGATGTCGCCAACCTGATGCAGGCGCTCAAACTGTACAAACTCGACAACCAGCGTTTCCCCACCGCCGAGCAGGGTTTGCAGGCGCTGGTGGCCAAACCGGCCAGCGGGCCGATTCCCGGCAACTGGAAGCCCTACGTTGAAAAACTGCCCAACGACCCCTGGGGGCGCGCCTACCAATTCCTCAATCCGGGCCTCAACCGCGAGATCGACGTGCTCTCGTTTGGCGCCGACGGGCAGGCCGGCGGCGAGGGCAAAAATGCGGACATCGGATCCTGGCAAAAATAACCACGGCTTCACCCTGATTGAGCTGCTCCTGGTGGTGGCGATCATTGCGGTGGCCTCAGCCGGTGTGGGGTTTGCCATGCGCGATTCAGCCGAAACAGAGCTGGAGCAGGAAGCGGTGCGGCTGGCCGCACTCCTGGAGTCGGGCCGGGCACGCTCGCAGGCCAGCGGAGTGCCAGTGGTCTGGCGCACGACCGAAACCGGCTTTGAATTTCGCGGATTGCCCGCCGGCGCGTTGCCACAGGCCTGGTTGTCCAAATCGGTGGCGCCGTCGGCGCCCACGGCGCTGGTGCTGGGACCCGAGCCGATCACCTGGCCGCAAAAAGTGCGCCTGGTCACGGGCGGTGTGAACGGGCGTGCGCTGGAGGTCGGCAGCGACGGCGTGCGGCCTTACACAGTCCGGCCGGTTACAGCCTCGGGTGCGCCATGACACGGCTGGCTTGCCCCGCTGTGCCAATTGGACCTGGCCGGGTGCGGGGCTTCACGCTGGTGGAAGTGCTGGTGGCGCTGTCCATCGTGGCGATCGCCTTGACGGCCGGATTGCAGGCGACGCTGGCGCTGACCCGCAACGCGGAACGACAGAGCGACACGCTGCTGGCCAACCTGTGCGCCGAAAACGAACTCATCAAAATCCGCCTGTCGCGCCAGATGCCCGGCGTGGGCGACACGCGGGTCAATTGCGAGCAAGGCGGTCAAAACCTGGCGGTTGCGCTCACCGTGCGCCCCACACCCAACCCGAATTTCCGGCGGGTTGACGCGCAGGTCTTCAATGGGGAATCGGCCATTTTGCGGCTCTCCACCGTCGTGGGCCAATTCTGATGGCGCGAGCTGTGCGGTGCCACGCTCGCGGCTTCACGCTGATCGAACTGCTGGTTGCTGTCGGCGTTCTGGCTTTGATGGCGGTTCTGAGTTGGCGTGGTCTCGATGGCATGGCCCGCACGCAAAGCCGCCTGCAAGAGCGCGCCGACGCCGTGTTGGCGCTGCAGGCCGGGTTGGCCCAGTGGGGCGCCGATCTGGATGCGCTGCTCATGTTGCCGGCATTGCCCGCGCTCGATTGGGATGGCCGCGCCCTGCGTTTGACACGCCGCGCAACCACCACAGTTGCAAGCACCGGCAGCGGTCTGTCCGAAGAAGACCTGCTTGTCGTGGCCTGGTCGCGCCGCGACGTGGACGGCGTGGGCCAGTGGTTGCGTTGGCAGTCGCCGGCGCTGCGAACCCGTGGCGATGTGCAGGCGGCCTGGGCGCAGGCGGCGCAATGGGCGCAAAACCCGGGCGACGACCTCAAGGCGCGTGAAGTGCGTGTGTTGCCCATGGCGCAGTGGCAGATTTTCTATTTCCGGGGCGACGCGTGGACCAATCCGCTGTCGGCGGTTGGCAACACGGCCGGCGTTGCCGCAGCGGGCATTCCAGCCGGCGCCGAGGGTAGCGCTGCCGCAGGCGTGGCAGGTGCTGGCGCTGGCGCAAACGCGTTGACTGGAGGGCTTTCGGGTGTTGCGTCGGCGGCTCTGGCGCGTGGCGTGGCCGCACTGGCCGCCGGCCTGCCGGGCACGACCAATTTGGTGGATGCGTCGATCCCTCAGGGTGTGCGTCTGGTGTTGACCTTGCCGCCCGGGCAGGCGATCACTGGCACGTTGACGCGGGACTGGGTGCTTCCGACTATGGGTGGGGGGAAGATATGAGCCCACAGGCTTTCTCTTTGCGTGTAGGCACAGCCTCCCAAGGCAGCGGAATGTCGGCAAAACACCTTTCGCGGCGATCGCAGGGGGGCGCTGCGATTTTGACGGCGATGCTGACTGTGACGCTGGTCGCCACACTCGCGTCGGCTGCGCTTTGGCAGCAGTGGCGCAGCGTTGAAGTGGAAGCGGCGCAACGCGGGCGCGTGCAATCGGGCTGGATACTGGTCGGCGCTCTGGACTTCGCGCGGCTGATTTTGCGCGAAGATGCCCGGTCCGGCGCCGCCGATCACCTGGCCGAGCCTTGGGCTGTGCCCCTGGAAGAGGCGCGCCTGGCGACTTTTTTGGCAACCGGGAACGTGTCTGACACAACGCAGCAGGACGACGTGCGACAGGCGTTCATTTCGGGCCAAATCATTGACATGCAGGGGCGCCTGAATGTGCGCAACCTGGTGGAGGGTGGCAAGGTTTCGGAGCCGGCATTGCGCCAATTCGGCCGCCTGTTCAGTCTGCTCGGTGTCGCCGAGGGCGAATTGGCGCGCCTGGCTGAAAACCTGCGCTTGGCGCTGGAACCTGCAGCAGACATACGCGCTGGCGCGACGGCGCCCCTGATGCCGCAACGGGTCGAACAACTCGGGTGGCTTGGGCTGTCGGCGCGCTCGATTGCTCTGCTGTCGCCCTACATCACGATCCTGCCGCAGTCCACCCCAGTGAACCTGAACACGGCGCCCGCCGAGGTGATTTTTGCCAGCATCGAGGAGCCCGACATGGCGCTGGCGCGCCGGATCGTGACGGCGCGCGCCTTGTCGCACTTCAAGAGCCTGGCCGAAGCGGCGCGCCTTTTGGGCGACGTGCCCGGGCAGATTGCGCAGGAGCGCCACAGCGTGTCCTCGCGTTTTTTCGAGGTGCGTGGCAAGCTCAGGCTGGACGACGCAGCTGTGCACGAACGTTCACTGGTAGTGCGCGACGGGCTGGACGTCAAAGTGCTGTGGCGCGAACGCGCGGCCGGGCCGCCGGCAAGGCCCTGAGAGAGCCGTCTCTACAATGACCTCGACATGGCCACATTGATCGTTTTTTTACCGATGGACTTGCCCCAGGAATCCAGCCAGCTGGAGTACCTGGTCACGCCCGACGGGCGAACCGTCACCGCGCATTCAAGCGCCGCGCTGGCCTTGTTGCCGGCCGCGGGCGGCGCTGAAGTGGTAGCGGTGGCGCCGGTGCAGGCCTTGTCATGGCACCAAGTGCAGTTGCCGCGCGGCCTGCTTGGCAAGGGCCTGGGCGCCGACCGAGCCCTGCCCCGCCTGCGCGCGGTGCTCGAAGGGCTGCTGGAAGAACACGTGCTTGACGAGCCGTCGCACCTGCATTTCGCGCTGGCTCCCGACGCTGCGCAAACGCGCGAGGGTATGGTGGGTGTTGCCGCCTGCGACCGGGCGTGGCTGCAAGCCTGGATGCACGCGCTGGAGCGCCAACAGCGACCGGCGGCGCGCATCCTGCCCGAATTTGCCCCGCTCGCCACCTTTGATGCCATTCACGTGATTGGGCCGGAATCCGCGCCACGGGTGGTCTTTTCAACCCGTGGCCCATCGCCATTGGCACAAGACGCTGGCGCCGGGCTGTCGGTGTTGCCACTGACCGCCGATGCCGCCTTGCTGGCCGATGCGTCACTGGGCAAAGCCGTTTTCGCCGAGCCAGCCCTCGCGGCATTGGCAGAGCGGCAGTTCAAGCGGGCGGTGGAATTGTCCAGCCGCGCCGGCCGCGCCCTGGAAGCCCTCGCCTTGCCCTGGGATCTGGCGCAATTTGATCTGGCGAGTTCCAGCGGTTTGCGCAGTTGGCGGCGTTTGGCGCGGCTGCTGAAGGATGGACTCAGGGCGCCCCAATGGCGCGCGGCGCGTTGGGCCGCTGCGGCGCTGGTGGTGGCCAACCTGGCTGGCCTGAACGCCTGGGCCTGGGCGCAACGTGCCAGCCTGGAGGCCAAACGCCAGGCCGTGCGTGAGGTGTTGACCAGCACTTTCCCGGCAGTAAAGGTGGTGCTGGATGCGCCCGTGCAGATGGCGCGCGAAGTACAGCGCCAGCGTTTGGCCAGCGGCGCCGTCTCCGAGGGTGATTTTGAAGTCCTGCTTGCGGCTTATGCTGATCTGACCGGTTCATGGCCGGAAATGGGGGCCAAAAAACCCGCAGGCATGGACTATGGAAACAGTGAATTGCGTGTGAAGGGGTTGGATCTGGGTAAAGTCAATCTGGCCGAAATCAATGGCCGCGTGCGGGCTCGCCCAGTTCAAGTGCGCATCGAGGGCGACAGCTTGGTGCTCTTTGCCGCCAGCGCGCCATGAACACCTCGATCCTTGGAAATGGGTGGAACAGCCTGGCGGTCAGGGAGCGCCGTTTGCTGGGCGCGGCTGCTTGGCTGGTGGCGGGCGCGGCGGTGTGGTGGATCGCGCTGGCGCCGGCGCTCGAAACACTGGGCCGGGCGCAGGGGCAACACCTGTCGCTGGACGCCCAGTTGCAGCGCATGTTGGCCTTGAAGGCCGAGGCGCAGTCCTTGCAGAGCTTGGCCCGCGCCGGGGGCGGTGACCCGCGTGCGGCGCTGGAGGCCTCGTTGAAAAAGTCCTTTGACGCTGCGGCCACAGTTCAGCTCGCCGGTGACCGGGCGACCGTCACCCTCAAAGCCGTACCGGCCCATGCGTTGGCCAACTGGCTGGTGGATCTGCGCGCCAACGCCCGGCTGTTGCCGTCCGAGGCGAGGCTCACACGCCCTGCCGCGCCGAGCGCCCCGGACTTTTGGGACGCGACGCTGGTGCTGAACCTGCCCGCGCGCTAGTTCAACAAAGCCCAAACGGTTGACGCAACCCCACTGACGCAATGGCGGCCCGGCACCCGAATCAAAAAGCTGCGTCAGCTTCCCAGTGGCAATGGGTGGCCAGCGGCGCTTTGGTCGGGGTGGTTTTGGCGATGCTGGTGTTCTCGCCCGCACGTTGGCTGGCGGCGTGGGTGTTCAACGCCAGCAGCGGCCAGCTCAGTTTGCCCGATGCGCAAGGCACCGTCTGGCGCGGCTCCAGCCAGTTGGTGTTGTCCGGCGGCGCGGGCAGCCAGGGCAGCTCGGCCGTGCCGGGGCGCATCAGCTGGCGCTTAAGTCCCGGTTGGAGCGGCGTGAAGCTTGAACTCCAGGCGCTGTGTTGCATGTCGCAATCGATGCAGCTGGCGTGGCAATTCCGGTCGGGCGGATGGGCCCTGGCCGTTGCCGACCACCAGTCCAACTGGCCCGCCGGTTTGCTGGTAGGTCTGGGTACGCCTTGGAACACCATTGCGGCAGAGGGTAATCTGGCCATCTCAAACAGGGGCCTGTCATTAGAATGGGCCGAGGGCCGGATGGCGTTGTCCGGCACCCTGCAGATTGACGCACAAGATATGGCCTCCCGGCTCACCACCATCAACCCCATGGGAAGTTACCGCCTCAAGGTTGAAGGTGGCCCGCTGACTTCGCTGAACCTGCAAACCCTGCAGGGCAGTCTAGAGCTCAGCGGCAGCGGGCAATGGGTGGCCGGACGGCTGCGTTTTGAGGGTGTGGCCAGCGCCGTGACCGAACGACAGGAAGCCCTGTCGAATTTATTGAACATCATCGGACGGCGCGAAGGCGCGCGCTCCATCATCAAAGTGGGTTGAACTGCATGACATTCACATTCGGCAATGCCAAGGCAGGAAATGACGGTGCGCGTCATCGGTTGGCCAAGCTGTCGGCCCGGCTATCGATGGGCGCGGCGCTTTGGGCGTTGCTGGCGTCACCTGCCGTGTCGCAAACAACGCCCGGCAACCCATTGCCTGGCGCCACTGCGGCGCCCGCGCTGGCTGCGGCCACCGGCCAGCCCCGGCGCGGTGAACCGATCACCCTGAATTTTGTCGCCGCCGAAATCGAAGCCGTGGCCCGCACCATGGCCACCATCACCGGGCGCAGTGTGGTGGTGGACCCGCGCGTCAAGGGCGTGATGACACTGACGACCGAGCGGCCGGTATCACCCGCCGTCGCGTACAACCAGTTTCTGGCCACCCTGCGCCTGCAGGGCTTCACTGTGGTCGAGGTCAGCGGCCTGGACAAAGTGGTGCCCGAGGCCGATGCCAAACTGCAGGGCGGCGGTGTCGCTGTGGGGGCAGTGCCAGGCGGCGCGCCGGGGAACCAGATCGTCACGCAGATTTTCCGGCTCAACTTTGAATCTGCCAACAACCTGGTGGCCGTGTTGCGGCCCCTCATCAGCCCCAACAACACCATCAACGTCAATGCCGGCAACAACTCGCTGGTCATCACCGACTATGCCGACAACCTGCGGCGGCTGGGGCGCATCATCGCGGCGCTGGACGTCTCGAACGCCACCGACGTTGAAATCATCCCGCTCAAACACGCCATCGCCTCCGATCTGGCGCCCCTGGTGTTGCGCCTGATCGACGCACCGGCAGGCGCGGGGGCGGTGCCGGGTCTGGCCGCAGACGCCTCCTTTCGCACCACGCTGGTGGCCGAGCCCCGCTCCAACGCGTTGATCCTGCGCGCGGCCAACCCGGCCCGCGTCGCCCTGGTGAAGGCGCTGGTGGAGAAACTCGATCAGCCGACCAGCGGCGGCAATGGCAGCAGCGGCAACATTTACGTGGTTTACCTCAAGAATGCGGAGGCGGCGAAAATCGCCGTGACGTTGCGGGCGGCCCTATCTGGCGAGGCGCGGCCCATCGCGGCGTCTGCGCCTTCAGGTGTGCCGGGACAGGCGGGTGCCGCGTCTGGCGCTGCTGCATCCCTGCCCTCTACGGGCGGGCAGATCCAGGCAGACACGTCCACCAACTCGCTCATCATCACAGCGCCCGAGCCGCAATACCGGCAAATCCGCGCCGTCATCGACAAACTCGACGTGCGCCGAGCCCAGGTGTTCGTCGAGAGCCTGATCGCCGAAGTGAATGCCGAAAAAGCCGCCGAGTTTGGCATTCAGTGGCAAGGCCTGATCGGGCAAAACGGCGACGCCAACGTGGGCGTGCTGGGCACCAACTTCCGCATCGGCGGCACCAACATCATTTCACTGGCGGCCAGCGCAGCCAGCGGCGGCGCCGTCACCCCGAGCGCAGGCCTGAATGTCGGCATCGCGCAGCGGACCAACGGTCTGTATGTGTTGGGGTTCCTTGCGCGTTACCTGCAAACGAATGGCGACGGCAACATTTTGTCCACGCCCAACCTGCTGACCCTGGACAACGAAGAGGCCAAAATTGTCATCGGGCAAAACGTGCCCTTTGTCACCGGGCAGTTCACCAACACCGGCGGGGCCACCAATTCGGTCAACCCGTTCCAGACGATTGAACGCAAGGATGTGGGCCTGACCCTGAAAGTCAAGCCGCAGATCAGTGAAAACGGAACGGTGCGGCTGACGATTTCGCAGGAAGTCTCGAGCGTGCAGGCGTCTACCGCCGGCGCCGCCAATGGCCCGACGACCAACAAACGCTCCATCGACACCAATGTGCTTGTCAACGACGGCTCAATCGTCGTGCTCGGTGGCCTGTTGCAGGACGAATATTCCGGAAACCAGGAGAAAGTGCCGGGCCTGGGAGATATCCCGAT
This sequence comes from Rhodoferax sp., assembly GCA_031379255.1. Classification (GTDB taxonomy): domain Bacteria; phylum Pseudomonadota; class Gammaproteobacteria; order Burkholderiales; family Burkholderiaceae_C; genus JANYCG01. The sequence goes on from JANNEZ010000524.1 coordinate 7,737, forward strand.
TTTTGGCAACCTGTTCAAAAGCGAAACCCGCAGCCGCAAAAAAACCAACCTGATGGTGTTCCTGCGCCCGGTGGTAATGCGCGACGTCAGCAGCACCGATGCCTTGACCATGGACCGGTACGACCTGATGCGCACCAACCAGCAAAACGCCCAGCCCGAGCCCAGCGTCGCGGTGCCGGTGAATGAGGCGCCAGTGCTGCCGGAATTCCTGCCCCGGCCGCCCGGCACGGCCCCGGCGTTGGCGAAGTGAGCGATGGCTTTGGTGACGCGGTACCCGCTGCCCTACACGTTTGCGCGCACGCACCAGGTGTTGCTGGAAGACACGGGCGGTGAACTCACGCTGTGCCTGCACCCGCAATCGGCGCCGGCCGGCGTCAGCGAAGTCAACCGTAAATACGCGCCGCAGCAGGTTGAGCTGCATGCGGCGCAGGCGCTGATCCAGCGCATCAGCGCCGCCTACGCACAGGGCGAATCCAGCGCCGCCACGGTGGTCAGCGAAGTCGAGAGCGACGCCGACCTCTCGCGCATGATGCAGGAGTTGCCGGCCATTGAAGACCTGTTAGAGGCCTCGAACGACGCGCC
>JANNEZ010000573.1:0-1904 GCA_031379255.1 Rhodoferax sp.
CTCGGCGCTGAACTTTTCAAACATCTGCTTGAACTTGTCGTAGCTGCCGATGCCGGGCTTCATCATCTTGGTGAGCGGGCCCTGCTCGGTGTGCTCCGGCGCGATTTTGAGGTAACCGCCGACGTGGTGCGTGACCAGTTCCTTCACGTACTCGGGGCTTTGCACGGCCAGGTCGTAACGCAGGCCGGAGCCGATCAAAATTTTCTTGATGCCCTTGAGCGCCCGCGCGCGGCGGTACATGTGGATCAGCGGCGCGTGGCTGGTGTTGAGGTTGCTGCAGATGCCAGGGTAGACGCAGCTGGGCTTGCGGCAGGCGGCTTCGATCTCGACGCTTTTGCAGCCGATGCGGTACATGTTGGCCGTGGGGCCGCCCAGGTCGCTGATCGTTCCGGTGAAACCTTTGACCTTGTCGCGGATGTCTTCCAGCTCCTTGATAACCGAGTCTTCGCTGCGGCTCTGGATGATGCGGCCTTCGTGCTCGGTGATGCTGCAAAAGGTGCAGCCGCCGAAGCAGCCGCGCATGATGTTGACACTGAAACGGATCATCTCCCACGCGGGGATTTTGGTGGTGTGGTCGTGGCTGCCGTTTTCATCCGCGTAGGCGGGATGCGGGCTGCGCGCGTACGGGAGGTCGAAGACGAAATCCATCTCGGCGGTGGTGAGCGGGATCGGCGGCGGCGTGATCCACACGTCGCGTGCCGTGGCACCCTCCCCGTGCGCCTGCACCAGCGCGCGGGCGTTGCCGGGGTTAGTTTCCAGGTGCAACACGCGGTTGGCGTGGGCGTAGAGCACGGCATCGCTGCGCACCTGCTCGTAGGCGGGCAGGCGGATCACGCTGCGCTCACGCGGGGGCACTTTCTGTTTACCGCCGGAAATGCGAGAAGATACCCAATTTGGGTTTGATACGAAGGAAATGACGCTTTCTGCCGCCAATTTTGAGATTTTTGAGGCTTCAAGTCTCGTAAAATCTGTATTGTTTGCTATATTACTTATAGCATTCGAATTTCCTGCTTTTTCAGCGTCCTCTTTGGCACAACTGCTGCCCTGCGCCGCCGCCGCTTCCGAAGTCGTCATGTAGGGGTTGACGTGGTCTTCCACGCGGCCGGGCATGTCCACCTGCGTGGAATCGATCTCAAACCAGCCCTTGCCGGTTTCATCATCCGGTCTGCGCACGAAGGCGGTGCCTCGCACATCGGTGATGTTTTGCACCGGCTCGCGCGCGCCCAGGCGGTGGGCGATCTCCACAATCGCGCGCTCGGCGTTGCCATACAGCAGCAGGTCGCACTTGGCGTCCACCACGATGCTGCGCCGCACCTTGTCGCTCCAGTAGTCGTAGTGGGCGATGCGCCTGAGCGAACCTTCAATGCCGCCCAGAATAATCGGCACGTCTTTGTACGCTTCGCGGCAGCGCTGGCTGTAGACGATGGCTGCGCGGTCGGGCCGTTTGCCGCCCACGTCGCCGGGGGTGTAGGCGTCGTCGCTGCGGATCTTGCGGTCGGCCGTGTAGCGGTTGATCATGCTGTCCATGTTGCCGGCCGTCACGCCCCAGAACAGATTGGGTTTGCCCAAAGCGCGGAAGGCCTCGGCGCTTTGCCAATCGGGTTGCGCGATGATGCCGACGCGAAAGCCCTGTACCTCCAGCATGCGACCAATCACCGCCATGCCGAAGCTCGGGTGGTCTACATAGGCATCGCCGGTGACGAGGATGATGTCGCAGCTGTCCCAGCCCAGCACGTCCATCTCTTTGCGGCTCATCGGCAAAAATTTGGCCGTGCCAAAACGCGCCGCCCAGTATTTGCGGTAACTGGTGAGCGGCTTGGCGGGGCGGGGGAAGAAAGACACGTCCCGCGTGGAGAGGTCTGCTGCTGCGTTCATGGGGTTTTGGAAGAGCCTCGATTGTAAGT
>JANNEZ010000574.1:0-5374 GCA_031379255.1 Rhodoferax sp.
CCAAGGCAAATCCCTGCTGCTCGTCGGCCACGCTGGTTTTCCCAGTGAGAAAAATCACCGGGATCGGGCGCGTTGCCGGTTTCGGTGTCGCGGGTTTCCGCCATCGAGGCCATGGTCAAGATGGTGACGTCCTGGATGGCCGTCATCTGGTGGTCGCGCTTGGCGATTTCCTGCTCGAGGAAGGCGTTTTTGTCGCGCAGGAAATCGGCCGAGGCCTTCAGCGTCAGGTGTGTCAACACCCGCGCCAGCACGATCGGCGGGCTCACTGGCTTGGTGATGTAGTCAACGGCGCCCAAGGCAAATCCCTGCTGCTCGTCGGCCACGCTGGTTTTCCCAGTGAGAAAAATCACCGGGATCGGGCGCGTTGCCGGGTCGGCCTTGAGCTGGCGGCAGACCTCGTAACCGTCCAGATTCGGCATCATGATGTCCAGCAGGATCAGATCGGGCGGCTGGCCCGAACGAGCGACACCCAGGCAACCTTCACCGCTATTGGCCACCTGAACGCGGTAATCGGTCTTGAGCAGGCTGGCAATCAGGGACAAATCATTCGGTGTGTCGTCCACCACCAGCACGGTCGCTTTGTCGTTCAAGCTTGGATGGTTCATGAAGTGGAGCCTTGGTTGTCGCGTTTTGCGTGCCACTATGACACAAGAGCTCTTCCAATTTCGATACTGTTTTTCAGGCAGGCGCGCTGCAAATCCGCCAGCGCCTGCTCGAAGTTGAACCGGTCAATTGAGACTTTGATGGTTTCCCCGTCTTCGCCCAGCGCCGCGTCAAACACGGCGCGTTGACTGGCGAAGTATTCTTCAGCCTCGAAATCCTGCTGCGCAAGCAACTGGGCCAGGCGCCGGCAATGCCGCGCAATGGAACGGGGAGCCGGTGTGGCCGCCGGCCGCGCGGTCTCTGGCGGAAGATGCTGCGCCAGGGCGCGCAGCAGCACACGCAGGGCGCCGGTTGCCGTGTCCAGCTCATTTTGCATGTGCGCCAGCGGTGTCCCGGCATGAATGACAAACTCCAGCCGCGCAGCGCCCGCTTCGACCTTGACCGCGCCGAGGCTTCCGGCGACGCCCTTGAGCGTGTGGGCGATGCGCTCGGCAAGCAGCGGGTCGCCCGCTTCGAGCGCCGCGCGCAGTTGTTGCATGGCGTCAGCCTGCGAATGGCGGAATTTGCCCAGGAGCGACAGGTACAAATCGCGGCGGCCCAACACCCGGCTCAAGCCAAGCGGAATGTCCAGCCCTTCAATCTGCGATGGGAAACGCGGCGCGCCCGCCGGGTCGTCAAAAATTTCTACCGGGTCTGGCACATGGCTTCCGGCAGCGGGCAACCCCAGCCCGGCGCGCGGCTGGATGGTGTCGGCCAGCAGGCGCCAGAAAGACTCGGGGTCAATGGGTTTGGACATGAATCCCGTCATGCCCGCCGCCGCGCAACGCTCGCGGTCTTCGCGCATCGCGTTGGCGGTCATGGCGGCCACCGGCAATTGGCGGTTGGCCGGATCCGCCTTGATCTGGGCGGTTGCCGTGAATCCGTCCATGACGGGCATCTGCAAATCCATCAGCACCAGGTCGTAGGGGCTGTTGGCCGCGTTCATTTCACCGACCCGCGCCACGGCAATCTGGCCGTTTTGCGCGATGTCCACCGCAAACCCCACCGCGCGCAGCAGTTCGCCGGCCACTTCCTGGTTGATGTCGTTGTCTTCCACCAGCAGGATGCGCGCGCCCTGCAAGGCGCCCAGCCTGGCCTTTGCGTCCGGCTCGGTGACGGGTGCGGCACGGGGTTTGGCGTCGGATAGTGCAGGCCGCTGGGGCAACCCCAAGTAGGCCGTAAACCAGAACGTTGAACCCCTTGCGACCTCGCTTTGGACGCCGGCCTGCCCGCCCATCAAAGTCGCCAGGCCCTTGCTGATGGCAAGCCCAAGGCCGGTGCCGCCGTATTCACGGGTGGTGGAGGTGTCGGCCTGCTCGAAACTCTGAAACAGCCGGCCCGACTGCTCGGGTGTGAGTCCGATGCCGGTGTCAATCACTGAAAACCGCAGCATCAGCCCCTTGTCAAAGTTTTTCTCAATACCTACCGTGATCCGGATTTGGCCCTGCTGCGTGAATTTCACCGCGTTGTTCGTGTAATTGATCAGGATTTGCCCCAGACGCAACGGGTCGCCGACCAGCCGGTGCGGCACCTCGGGCGATACCTCACAGGAGAGTGTCAGCTCCTTGGCGCTGGCTTTTGCGCTGGTGACGTTCACCACCTGGTCCAGCACCTTGGCCAATTCGAACGGTATGCGTTCCAGCGTGAGTTTGCCGGCCTCAACCTTCGAAACGTCCAAAATATCGTCAATGATGGCCAGCAGGTGTTGGCCCGACTGCTGGATCTTGCTCACATAGTCGGCCTGGCGCGGGTTCAGGCCGGTCTGGCGCACCAGGTATGCCATGCCGATGATGGCGTTCATCGGTGTCCGGATTTCGTGGCTCATGTTGGCCAGAAAACTGCCTTTGGAGCGGTTGGCAGCATCGGCCACCTCCTTGGCGTGGACCAGTTGCTGGCGCAAAGCCACGGCTTCGGTGGTGTCTTCCTGCAAGTTGACAAAACCGGTCACCTGGCCTTTGGGTCCGAAGATTGGCGAGACCAGCACATTGCCTGGAAACAGGCTGCCGTCCTTGCGTTTATTGAAGAGCTCACCGCGCCAGGACTGCCCGGCCAAAACGGCTTGCGCCACCTCGGGAAATTTTTCCTGCTGGTGGTTGGGCGCCAGGAGTTTGCCAATGTGGCGGTTTCGAACTTCTTTGGCGGTGTATCCCGTGTCCTTCTCGAATTGGGCGTTGACCCATTCAATGTCGCCCGAGGTGTTGGTGATGGCCACCGACATCGGGCTCACCTCCAGCGCCGTGCCCATCATGTTGTAACGCGCGGTTGCGGCCGCGATGCGCCGGCGCCCCACCAGCACCTGCAGCAGCAACAGGCCAATCGCTGCAAGTGTGCCGAAGGCTGCCAGGCCAATACCCAAGCGCTCGGCGGCTGACACCAGCGCACCGGTGTTGTGCAGCGTCACCAGCTGCCATTGCCCGGCCGGGTCATTCCATTCGACCAGTTTCTTGAACACCAGGTATTGTTTGTCTTGCCATTGCACCTCCTGGGCATTCACGTCAAACGGCAAAACCGGCGGGCTTTGGCTCTCAAAAAGGCTGCCAAACTGCTTCAGGTTGCGGATTTCGGCGATCCGCGCCGCGTCGCCAGGCGGCGTCATATGCAACAACCACGGCTTGCGGGTGCTGGCAAAAACCACCCCCTGCGGCGAAAGCAGAAAGGTGTCGCCGCCCGCGAAATGCAAGAGCTGGTCGATCCGGGTGGTTGGCATTTTGAGCATGACCACACCGATGATTTCACTGGTCTGGCGCGTGTCATTGCGCAAAGGCGCCGCGTAATACAAGCCGCGTTCGCTGGAGACCGTGCCTATGCCCGCATAAACATTGGCCGTGCCAGCCATCGCGTTCTTGAAATAGGGCCGAAACGCGACGTTGGCGCCAGTTGAGCTCACTTCCTTGGTCGAGTGCGCCACAACCAGGCCTTTGGCCGAAATCACGTAGGCGCCGTCGGCCTCAAAGAGGGCCTGGGCGGCGACGAGTTTCTCAATCACATTGCCGGCGTCCAGCGGCAGTTGCCCCAGCGCCGCCGACTTGAGCGGCCACTCGTTGAGTCCCATCAACATGGCCGCGCCCAGAGCGGCCGAGCCGCGCGCTTCGTCCCGAAGGGCATCAGCGGTGTAATCCAGCGCATTGCCCAGGCTGCGCCGCTGCTCGTTGATGCGTTCGTTGGCCAGCCACTGCACACAAAGCCAGGCGCCCGCCAGCGACAGCGCCACAATACCCGCCAGTGCCAGGGTGTATTGCCGGGAGAAAACCGGAAGCTTGTTGATACCCCGTCTCCGCAGTTCGTATGAAACCAGCGGCGGGCTCAGGTGGCCCCGGTGGGATGGGTCGGGTCAACCCACAAAACGCTCTCTGGCATTTCGATCGGCGCGATCGCCAGATTGACGGCCACGGCCTCACCGTCGCTGCGGCACAACACGCACTCCAGCAGCTCCGTGGCGCTGGCGTTGATTTCCTGGTGCGGCACATAAGGCGGCACGTAAATGAAGTCGCCTGGCCCGGCCTCGGCCGTGAACTCCAGCGCCTCGCCCCAGCGCATGCGGGCACGGCCCTTCACCACGTAAATCACGCTCTCCAGATGGCCGTGGTGGTGCGCGCCGGTTTTGGCGTTGGCGTGGATGGTGACGGTGCCAGCCCACAGTTTTTGCGCGCCGACGCGGGCGAAATTGATCGCCGCTTTGCGGTCCATGCCCGGTGTCTGGGCGGTGTTGCCGTCCAGCTGGTTGCCCGGTATGACCCGAACGCCGTCGTGTTTCCAGGCGGCTGACCCGGCCACACCGTGCCCAGGGTCAGGGTCCGTCGGGTGGTCATGCGAGTGGGCGGGCGTTTTGCTCATGGGACAAGCCTGTGCAAGTGGGATGGCCGACAGCGTACACCATGCAGGCGCCCTCAACGGGCGTAAAACTGGCGCAAGTGGCGGCGGGTGTTGGGGAAATGGCGCAACCGCAAGGTGTAGATTATATTTATTAAACTTTTAATGACAAATACTGTTTTGTATTAAGTCACGAATAAATTGAGTTTATTGCTATATTTTTAGTACAATTTTTATACTTTTTTATATCATTAATTTTATTTATATTAAAATTAAACGAAATAATAGACAGGATTTTGCTTGGGCCAAGCCCTTTTGCGCCCTAAGCCCTCGCCAGCACACCCTTCAGCGCCTGCCCGGTGTGGGAACCTGCAACCACCACCTGCTCCGGCGTGGCCGCCACCACGATGCGGCCGCCCGCGTGGCCGCCTTCCGGCCCCAGGTCGATCACCCAATCGGCCTCGGCGATCACGTCCAGGTCGTGCTCGATCACCACCACGCTGTGACCGCCATCGACCAGGCGGTGCAGCACTTTCACGAGTTTTTCAACGTCGGCCATGTGCAGGCCCACCGTGGGCTCGTCCAGCACATACAGCGTGTGCGGCGGCTTTTGGCCGCGCCTTGTGAGCCGAAGCGCCGGGCCGCTCCCAAGCGAGGCAGCGCCCCCCTCGGGGGGGCCGACGCCATCGGCGCGGGGGGGCAAAAGCACGTCCCTGACTTTGGAGAGTTCAGTGACGAGTTTGATGCGCTGCGCCTCGCCACCGCTGAGCGTCGGTGACGGCTGGCCCAGGGTGAGGTAACCCAGACCCACATCCTTCAGCAGTTGCACCGGATGGCTGATGGCCGGCATAGCGGCAAAAAAATCCACCGCTTCGTCGACTTCCATCTGCAATACGTCGCCAATGTTTTTGCCGCGCCAGGT
>JANNEZ010000575.1:0-4319 GCA_031379255.1 Rhodoferax sp.
CAGTCGCGGCTGTCCAACCCGGCATCGGGCATCACCGGCATCCTGTGTTACAGCGGCGCGATTTTCCTGCAGGCGATTGAAGGCGGCCGCATGGCGGTCAGCGACCTCTACGGCCACATCCAGAAAGACCCGCGCCACAAAGACGTGGTGCTGCTGCACTACGAAGAAATCTCCGAGCGGCGTTTTGGCGGCTGGACCATGGGCCAGGTCAACATGTCCAAGCTCAACCACTCGATCCTGCTGAAATACGCCGAGAAGGCAGAGCTCGACCCGTATGCCGTTTCCGGCCAGGTGTCGCTGGCCCTGCTGGAAGAACTGATGGCCACGGCCTCCATCATCGGCCGCGCCTGACAGGCCTTGAGTTTCACGCTGCTCGGCTGCGACTTCAGCAGCCGCCCAAGCCGCCGCAAGCCGATTGTGATGGCGCTGGGAAACATGGCGAAAGGCCGCGTCGTGCTCTTGAAACTGGAGCGAATCGAAACCCTTGAGGCGTTCGCGACCTGGCTGGCGCAACCGCAATCCTGGGTCGGTGGGTTTGATTTGCCCTTCGGCCTGCCCCGCGAACTTATCACCAAACTGGGTTGGCCCACGACCTGGCCGGCCTGCATGCGGCACTACGCCAGCCTCGAACGCGCCACCATCCGCGACACCTTTGCCGCCTTTTGTGACGCCCGGCCAACCGGCCAGAAATTCGCCCACCGCGCCACGGACGGCCCGGCCGGCTCCAGCCCGTCGATGAAATGGGTCAACCCGCCGGTCGCCTACATGCTGCACGCCGGTGTACCCGCCTTGATTGCCTCGGGCGCGAGCCTGCCCGGCCTGCACGCGGGTGACGCGGCGCGGGTGGCGCTGGAAGCCTACCCCGGCCTGCTCGCGCGCGAGGTGCTCGGCCGGCGCAGTTACAAGAGCGACGACAAGGCCAAACAAACACCCGAGCGCCTGATCGCCCGCAAAGACCTGGTGCACGCGCTGGAACACGGCCAGACGCGGCTGGGCCTGCGTCTCAAGCTCAGCCACGCCCAGAGCGATGCGCTGGTGAGCGATGCCAGCGGCGATGCGCTGGACGCCACCCTGTGCCTGATGCAGGCCGCATGGGCAAAAGTGCAACACGCCGCCGGTGCCCCGCTGTATGGTTTGCCGCTGGACATGGACCCGCTGGAGGGGTGGATCGTCACCGCTTGATGTGAGGGGCCATCAATCATACCCAATATGGGTATGATGGGGTAAATTCGGGCTTGAAATGCAGTTTATGAAGAAAAACCGGCCATTAAGTCACGTATTATATGAATATAATGCTATATAAAACATAGCAAATGAAATCATCTGTGTTCCGCGCACGGCGTGAAGTCAGGGCTGCAGAATCGTCTCTTCGATTTTCCCGGCGATCTGCGCCAGCGCCAGGCTGGCCGGGCAGCCGGGCAGGGTTTGCATCAACAACTGGCGGCGCATGACGGCCTGGCGCACCGCCACGTCACCCGGAATGTCGCCCAGGTGGATGAGTTTCATCGCCGGGCCGCCGGGCTTGGGCGCCGCACTGCCTGCGCCAGCCGGTCTGCCCGAAGCGCCGGCTTGCGGATTCACCACAAATCGGTCGAGCACCTGCTGCAGCTGCGTGGTGATGGCGCGGCCATCGCCTACGCGCGAGGTCTGGTTGACGACCAGGCGCACTTCCCTGCGGCCCTGTTGGGTCGCCAGCACCTTGATGGTGGCGTAGGCGTCGGTGAGGGAAGTGGGCTCGGGCGTGGCCACCACCAGCACCTGGTTGGCCAGTGAAATGGTGAACAACACGCCGTCGGAGATGCCGGCGCCGGTGTCCAGCAGCACCACGTCAAAGTGCAAAGACAGGGCCGTGACAACGCGCTTGAATTCTTCCCGCATGTCGGCGTTCAGGCGCGAATATTCGACCATGCCGGAGCCCGCCAAAATGGCCGAAAACCCGCCCGGCGCCGGGGTGATCGCCTGTTGCAGGCCGGCCTTGCCGGAGAACACATCGTGCAGCGTGACTTTGGGGTGCAGGTTGAGCACCACGTCCAGGTTGGCCAGGCCGAGGTCGGCGTCCAGCACCACCACGCTTTGCCCGCGTTTGGCCAGGGCTGCGGCCAGATTGGCCGAGAAAAAGGTCTTGCCGACGCCGCCTTTGCCGCTGGTCACGGCCAACACTTTGCCCTGGCGCGTGCCGCTGCGGCCCAGCGCGCCGGGCCCGGATTGTTGCGCCAGCGGCGCAGGCGCGGAGATGACGAGGTCGCTCATCCCAGGCTCTCCTGGGTTTTGCCCGAAGGCGCCATCGGCGTGTGGCCCGCATCGGGTTCAGGCTCGGGCGCTGGCCCGGGTCCAGGGCCGGGCGTGACGAAGCCGCTGTCGGCCTCGTCTTGCAGGTCGCCGTAAAAACTGCCGCCCCAGCGCGAGTCGTTTTGCGAAAAATCGACAAACAGCTGGCTTTTCTCTTCGGCGCTCACTTCCACCAGCAGCGGCTGGTCGATGCAGACCCGGTTGCGGCCGCCTGATTTGGCGCGGTACAGCTCTTTATCTGCCAGTTCGAGCCAGGCTGCGGATTTGCTGCCGATCAATTGCGAGGCAAAAGCGCCGCCAATGCTCATGGTGATGGCGATGTTGACGCCCGGCGAGACGGAAACCGTCATGGCCTGGATCATCTCGCGCATGCGTTCGGCGACCACCATGCCAAAGGTGACGTGGCAATCCGGCAACACCACGGCGAACTCTTCGCCGCCGTAACGCACCACCGTGTCTTTGGGCCGCAGGCAGGACTTCAGGCAGTTGGCGGCAGCCTGCAACACTTTGTCACCCACCGGGTGGCCGTAGGTGTCGTTGACGTGTTTGAAATGGTCGATGTCGAGCATCAACAGCAAGGTGGATTCGCCCGAGCGCGCCACGATGGACAACTCACGCTCAAGCACCGCCAGAAAATGCCGCCGGTTGGCCAGCCCGGTCAGCGGGTCCTTGAGGGAGAGGTCGCACAGCAGGTCGATGACGCGTTGCAAATACGCGGTGTCGCTCTCGCCAGGCAGCTGCTGGGCATTGGCGCCCCCATGGCTCAACAGTGCGCAGGCATCTTTCAGTTGCAGGCCGTGCAAGTCAACGTGGGGGGTGTGCTGGGGCAGCGTCACGACTTTCAATTCAGGCTCTTCTGGGCCTGATGGATGTGAATATTGATACAAGTCTAACAGGCTGATACGCATTGGAGGGTGAAAAAATGGGTTGTAAAACAGGTCAGTTGCCAATTTTGAATGAATCACATTGACGGATTTTGTCGCCATGGCGGCTTCACTCAAAGCCGGGCCAGCGCAGCCAGCGCCTCAGGGTCGGTGCGATACATCTTGAGCAGGGGGCCGTCGTCCAGCGCCTTGGTGCGGCGCAGGATTTGTTCCACCGGCAGCTTGATGCCACTGATGTGCAGGGTAACCCCGCGCTCGGCCAGACTTGTGCGCATTTGTGTAAAGGCCTCGACACCGGTGACGTCGACCCGGTTGATCGGCTGCGCGAACAGGCACACGTGGCGCGTCTCGGGGTGTGCGCCGAGGTGCTGCGAGATCGCCAGGCCAAAGCCGCTGCTGGAGGCAAAATCGAGTTCGGCGTCCATGCGCAGGGCGTAGAGTTGCGGCGCCAAGGGCGGCAGGTGCCACAAATGGCGGTCGCGCAGGCTGCCGTCCGGGTGCAGGCCCACTTCAATGATGCGCGGGTGCAGGCGGTGGTGCAGAAAGTGGCTCAGGCTCATCAGCAAACCCGCCAGAACGCCCCAATGCAGGCGCGGCGCGGTCGCCAGGGTCAACAAAAACGTCACGCCGCCGGTCACGGCTTCAATCTTGGAGACGCGCCACAACACCAGCAGCGAACGCGGTTTGACCAGCGCGCCCACCGCGGCCATGACGACCGCCGCGAGCACCGACTTGGGCACGTCTTGCAGCATGGGCATCAGCCACAAAAGCGCCAGCACGATCAGCGCACACGTGGTCACGGTGGTCCAGCCGCTTCTGGCGCCCGCGTGCAGCATGATGGCTGCGCGCGAGAATGACGTGCTGGTGGGGAAACTTCCGCACAGGGCGGACGTGAATTTGGCCAAACCCTGGGCGATCAGGTCCTGGTTTTCATTCCACCGCGTGCCGGCATTCTGGTGCTCGGCCCGGGCGCTGGAGGCGGTCTCCAAATAACTCACGAGCGTGATCACCAGCGCCGGCAGAATCAGGGCGCTCAGGCTGCTCCACGGCAGCAAACCTGGCCAATACAGGCTCGGCAAACCCGCCGGCAGGTGGCCCACGACGGGCGTGCCGGCGAGTGCCAGACCCATCCAGGCGCTCAAACCG